>CAZFIN010000022.1:21523-22010 GCA_964519525.1 uncultured Alistipes sp.
GTACTTCGTCAAGGACATGCACGGCAAATACCCCTTCCCCGAGGCTACGGCCACCACCGAGGTGCTCGTGTCGGGCGAGAAGGGCGGCAATCAGGCCAAGCTGCTCGCCGTGGCCGGCCTTGTCGGAGGACTTTACGACTTCGTCGTCGGCACGTTCGGCGCATGGACCGAGGTAGTTTCGACGCGCATCTGCGCGTTCGGCAGCATGTGCGCCGACAAGTTCAAGGTCGTGTTCTCGCTCAATACCGGTGCGGCCGTGCTGGGTCTCGGCTACATCATCGGTCTTAAGTACGCCGTCATCATCACCGCCGGATCGTGCCTCGTGTGGTTCCTTATCGTGCCGCTGATCGGCTCGGTCGACCCGTCGGCCGCGTCGCTCTCGCCCGAGGAGATCTTCACCTCGTTCGGCCGTCCGATAGGCATCGGCGGCATAGCCATGGCCGGATTCATCGGCATAATACGCCAGTCGAAGATAATCCGTCAGGCC
>CAZFIN010000023.1:0-21882 GCA_964519525.1 uncultured Alistipes sp.
AATGCATCAAATATAATCAATCGGATCAATTCATGTAAAATTTCTTCTTTCTGATACAGAAATAAACTGCCTACAGCCTCTTCTATTACTTGTAAGGTAAATAGGTCACGAGTCATTTTTTGTTGATCAACTTCCTCAACATAGCTTGGTGATTCATTTAGATAGCCAGCCAAAATATCAGCCCCGTGAACAAGTTCTTCTTTGTCAGATTTTATGAAATAGCGGCTTAGAAATCGTAACTGACCTCTTATCATAGCAATTTCTGAATCTGCCATTTTAAGACCGAAAATGGTTCCTAACCTGTTCATAAGCAATTCGGTTATAGATTCTGATGGATACCATTTATGACCGGTCTTGGCTATATAGCGGATCCAATTTTTTCGATTGGATTTATGCTTGTGATTCAGGAGACGGTAGTCGTATACGCCGATAAATTTCTTCGGAGCATCACCATCAACAGATACGGAATTATCCACAAAATAATTATTGCGTTTAATCACAGGAACTTTCAGCACGTTCAGACTGGATATACCTGTGTAGTTCTCTATTTTGTGAATGGGTATTTTCATCAATTTATCCCTTTATCTGTTTAATGTAGCTGCTTTGAGTAAGGCGTTGTAAATGATCAGTGTATGCGGGTAACTCGTTGTGAAGTCAGCGGACTACGCGCACTTTGAAGGTTTTGCCGCCTTCCTGCTTGATGTAGATGCCGTTATCGGGATTTTCTACCGGGAGACCCTGCAGGTTGAAATATCTTATGGTTGCGTTAAAATCGGCGTTTACGTTGCCGACACCGTCATTGTCGGCGGCGGCAGGGAGGGTAAGGGTCGCCGGGTAGTTGATAGGTCCGTTTTTGTCGGTCCAGGTAGCGGTCTTGTACGGCTCACGTTTGGTTCCGAACACGCAATTGTAGAAAGTAACTAGGTTGTTCTCGTAATTGGAAATGTTTTCCAGCCCGTATAGGTCGATGATGTCCTGAATTGTCCAGTCGGGTTTGTCGGGGAACAGGTCGTAGACGAAGTAATATCCGTATCCTTCGAGGTTGCAGTTGAGAAATGCCCCGTCGGAATCCTCCAGCCCGGAGTATGTCAATGGCATAGCCATGACAAAGTCAGGCATCAGCAGCGTGAACAGTATGTATCCCTTTCCTCCGTTCTGATCCAGTCGACCGTTCCGCCGGCCCCGCTGGGTGCCGGCGGGGCGGTTTGTTCGGATGTAGACATTTACCTTATTCAAGCATTATGAGCGACTGGAAAGAACGGCTGGGCATGGTCTACTCGACCGATCCCGGTTTCAAATACGTCACCGCGGCCGATCAGGAACCCGAAACGCCCGAACCCGCGCGGCAGAACCTGCGCGTATGGCTCGACCGCAGCGGACGCGGCGGCAAGGTGGTGACCCTCGTGCGCGGCTTCGTGGGCCGCGGCGACGATCTGGCCGAGCTGGGCCGCATGCTGCGCAGCCGGTGCGGCACGGGCGGCTCGGTCAAGGACGGCGAGATAATCGTACAGGGCGACCGTCGCGACCGCGTCATGGAGCTGCTCGCCGCGGCGGGTTACAAATGCAAAAAGGCGGGAGGCTGATCCCCGCACCGCACGCGATGCGCACACTGCGTCACATACTGCTGCGGCTGGCCTTCGCGGCGGCCGCTCTCGCGCCGGCACACCGTGTCTGCGCCCAGTATTACAGCTGGGGCGCCGACCCGGCACGCTTCCGCTGGATGCGTGCCCGCACCGACTCGGCCGATGTGATCTACCCCGAACACACGCCCGTGACGGGACTCGCCACGCTGCGCTTCGTCGATGTGATGAATCCCTACATATCCTACGGCTACCGTCTGCCGGCGCTCGACATCCCCTTCGTCGTGCATCCCGAGAACATGCGCTCGAACGGGCTGGTCATGTGGCTGCCCAAGCGCGTGGAGTTCCTTTCGGCACCCGCCGTCGACAGCTACTCGATGCCGTGGATCAAGCAGCTGGTGGCACACGAGTACCGCCACGCCGTGCAGTACAACAATCTGAACGTGGGGCTGGTGAAGGTGCTCGGCTATCTGCTCGGCCAGCAGAGCTCGACCATAGGTCTGCTCTACATGCCGCTGTGGATGATCGAGGGCGACGCCACCATGTCGGAGACCGAGGTGTCGTCGTTCGGCCGCGGGCGGCAGCCGCGCTTCACCATCGAGTTCCGCGCCATGGGCGACATCGTTTCGCGCTACCGCAACACCGACCGCTTCTTCTGCGGCTCCTACCGCGACTTCATCCCCGACCACTACCGGCTCGGCTACCAGCTCGTGTCCTACGGCAACGAGCGGACGGGCGAGGTGATATGCGACCGCATAGCGGCCTACGGCCCGCGCCATCCGTGGATGGTGATCTCGACGGGCCTCACCATGCGCAAACTCTTCGGCTTCACCACGCGCGACCTGTTCCGCGACACTTTCCGCTCGCTGTACGACTACTGGTCGTCGCTGCCCGCCGTCGAGGACTCGGCCGTGAGCCTGCCCGCGCCGCCGCGCACGAGCTACACCGTCTACTCCCACCCGATAGCCGCCGGCGGCGGAGTGCTGATGCTCAAGGAGGATCTCGACCGTCCGTCGCGCTTCGTCATGCTCGATCCGGCCACCGGCGCCGAACGCACGGTGTGTTACACGGGCGAGGTGTCCACGCGCCCCGCCTACGATGCCGCCTCGGGCCGCGTGTGGTGGACCGAGTACCGCCGCAGCGCCATGTTTCAGGAGAAGGTCGAGTCGCGCATATGCTTCATGGATCAGACCTCGGGCCGCCCCCGCACGCTGCGCATGCGCGGCAACCTGCTCTATCCCACACCCGACGGCGAGGGCGGTCTGGCGTGGGCCGAATACGCTCCCGACGGCATCTACACCATCGTCCACCGCACGGCCGGCGGCACCGAGCACCGGTGCGCGCTGCCGTTCGGGCAGGAGGTTCACTCGCTGGCGTGGGACGACGGCACGCGCCGGCTCTACTGCATCCTGACCGGCGACGAAGGCATGTGGATAGCCGGCGTCGGTCGCGACGGCACCGTGAGCGCCGTGACCCGCCCGGCATACATCACGCTCAGCAGTCTGCGCGCCGGCGGCGGGCGGCTCTACTTCGGCTCGATAGCCTCGGGCCGCGACGAGGCGCACTGCTACGACCTCGGCGAGGAGCGCGAATACCAGCTCACGGAGTCGACCTACGGATCGTTCGACCCCGCGCCCGCCGGCGGCGACAGCATACTGCTCACCACTTACGACTCGCTCGGCTACCGCCCCTCGGCGCAGCCCGCCGGACGCGTGATGCGCCCCGTGGAGTACTCGGCCCTGCCGCGCGACGTGGTGAATCCCCCGCGCCGCAGGTGGAACACCATAAACCTCGACACCGTACGTCTCGCCGCCGCCGACACGACCGCCTCGCCCGCCGCACCGCGACGCCTGCGCCGCTACCGCAAGGCGCCGGCGCTGCTGAACTTCCACAGCTGGGCGCCGCTGTCGTTCGACCCCTTCTCGCTGAGCGAGGAGGGCGCCGTGAACTTCAACCTCGGGGCCACGGTCATGACGCAGAACCTGCTGTCGACGGCGCAGGGTTTCTTTACCTACGGGTGGAGCGACGGCGCGGGATCGGTGTGGAAGGGATCGGTACGCTACTGCGGACTCGGACCCACGCTGACCCTGAACGCCACCTACGGCGGCCGTCAGAACATCTATCCCGTCTACACCTACAACCCCGGCACCCACGCCGTCGAGCTGCCCGAGGCGCCCGAGCGCGGGAAATACTACTCGGTGGGCGCCTCGCTGGCGTTCCCGCTCATGTTCCAGCGCGGCTACCACACGCGCCATCTGACCGCCTCGGCGGCATGGAACTACTCGAACGGACTGGTGGCCAACACGGGCCGCCTCAGCATAGACGAGAACGGCATCAGCAACGTGGCCACGATAGGATACAACCGCGGCCTGCACCTGACCTCGTTCTCGCTCGGATTTCAGGACATGGTGCGCATGGCCCACCGCGACTTCCTGCCGCCGTGGGGCGCGGCCGTCTCGGCGACCTACGCCATGAACCCCGCCGACGGCAACTTCAGCGACCTTGTCGCGCTCTATGCCCGCGTCTACACCCCGGGCGTGCTGCCGCACAACAGCTTCAGTGCGGCGGTGGCCTACCAGACCTCGATCGGCGGATTCCGCTCGCGCGACGCGCTGTCGGCCCTCACTTTCCGGTCGACCAAGCTGCTGCCGCGCGGATTCGACGCCACGCAGATCGAGAACCGCCACTACATGGCCGCCTCGCTCAACTACCAGTTCCCGATATGCTACCCCGACGGCGGCTGGCGCGGAATAGCCTACTTCAAGCGCATACGCGCCAACCTCGGCTTCGACATCGCCCAGTTCCGCCGGCGCGGATTCGCCGCGCGCGGCACGGTGCACGAGCGGTGGCACCGCATAAACTCGTGGGGCGGCGACCTCACCTTCGACGCCAATCTGCTCAACCAGCCGGCCTCGGCCACTGTCGCTATCACGCTGTCGCTCTACCGGCCCAGCGAGGGCGGACTCTACTTCTCGGCCGGCATGGACCTGCCGTTCTGACGCCGGCCGGCTTAAGTCGGTGATATGCCGCTACTTGAACAGGTCGCTGAGCTGTATGCCGAGCGCGTTGCAGATAATGCACAACGTTTTGACCGTAGGGTTGGAACGGCCCGCCTCCAGACGGCTCAAATTCGACCTTTCCATGTCGCAACGGTATGCCATCTCCTGTACGGTGAGTTTGCGCTCCTTGCGTAATGTCTTGATCTTAAGCGAAATCCTGACTATTTCCTGATTGTAGTCTATTTGCATGCTAAATTTTTATATAGAATTTTTTGCGTTGCAAATATTTCTATATATCTTTGCATTGCTGGTATCATATATGATACGAATGTGCGGAACGGAATGCGGACTATAATATATAAAGGTATAATTTACATTTTTTAACACTTTTTTAACTAACTCATTATGAAGAACAAATTTCTGCACAGGGCATTGTGTCTGTTTGTGAGCGGAACAATGCTTGTGAATGTCGGTTGTAAGGATTACGACGATGACATTCAGGATCTTAGCAACCGTATCGATTCGGCGGTAACCTCGATAAGCGAGTTGCGCAGCCTGATCGAGGCTGGTTCGGTTATCACGTCGGTCGAGAAGACCGCAGGTGGCGTGACCGTCAAGTTGAGCGACGGCTCGTCATACACTCTCACCAACGGCGAGAAGGGTCAGGATGCCGTTGTATGGACCATCGGCGACGACGGTTACTGGTACAAGGACAATGCCAAGACCGACTACAAGGCCATCGGCATCGACGGTGCCAAAGGCGACAAGGGCGACAAAGGTGACAAAGGCGAGACCGGTGACAAGGGCGACAAGGGCGACAAGGGTGACCAAGGCGACCAAGGACTCAAGGGCGACAAAGGTGAGCCCGGTGACAAGGGCGACGACGGCGAGCCCGGAAACGACGGCGAGGACGGCGTATACTATGTGCCCAACACCGCTACCGGCTTCTTCGACATCTACAAGAACGGCGAGAAGATCGACGAGAGCGACGTTCAGTGGACCCTTTCGGCCGGCGTTACCGCCGTTCTGGAGGGCAACACGCTCCGTTTGAGCAACGTCAGCGGAACCGAGTCGGATGTGGTCATCACGCTGGGTGCACAGCTGGGTTCGGTGGAGTTCGTACCCGAGGTAATGAGCTCGGCCGTAGCGTATCCCACTACCACCGACGAGTTCTACCACATAGCTACCTACATCACCGAGGAGAAGTTCGCGGCCGACCGCACCTTCATCCCGCAGAACGACAAGAACAAGTCGAACGAGGTGGCCATGGTGTACCGTCTTAACCCGACCGACGCATACGTCAAAGATGCACAGGCTGCGTTCATCAACCGCGACGTTACCACCCGCTCGGCATTCAATGACAAGAAGGATCTGCTCAACATCGTAAACGAGTCGCTGAAATTCGGCGAGGCCGGCGACGTGACCCTGCTGGCAACGGTCAACCCCCTTGCCTTGAGCGAGGATATCAATATCGCGGCGCTCCAGATCTGGGCCGGTCAGAATCCCGTTACGTCGGATTACATCCATATCGCGAGCAAGGCCGTGACCCCCGTCATCGCCAACACCAAGACCACGAAAGTAGGCGAGGCTGCAAAGGAGTTCTACAACCGTACCAAGTCGATCAAGGGCGGTGAGAACGACGCTTTCGTCAAGACGTTCGTCGGAAACGTAGGTGGTGCCAAGGCTCCCCACTTCAGCTTCAAGTTCGACGGTTCTATCGACCTGAAACCTCTGGCAGCTCTCTACACCAACACCGTGAAGAAGTATCTCGACAAGATCGGCTTCACCGGAATCCGCTACGAGTTCAGCAAACCCGCCGAGTACAAGGCCGACGACGACACCAAGACCAACCAGCAGGCATACATCACGCTGACCGACGGCGTGGTGAAGGTAAGCGACGAGTACAAGACTTCGGCCATCGGCCGCACCCCCATCGTGCGCGTCGATGCCTACATGACCATCAACGGCGAGTCGGGCGCCGAGGTGCTGGTGGCTTCGGCTTACATCAAGCTCGAGATCACCGTCAAGGACCCCGAGGCCGAGAAGGATAAGGAGGCGACGACGATCAAGATCGCCGATCCCATGCCTGTTTCGTATCGCGATCTGCCCGCCGCAGGCAAGGAGATATCTGCCATGTCGTGGGAGCGCATCAGCAAGGAGCTCTACGACGCCGAGGGTCTGACTTCGACCAACTTCTGGAACTACTACGGCGGCAATAACAAGACTTACAGCGTGAATGTGACCGTATCGGGCGCCGCCAAGACGAGCACGCTGATCGACACGAACGTTCCTTCGAATCAGATATTCGATACCAAGGCCGATGGTGTCCGCGTACAGATCAACCTCAATGCCGACGCACAGACCACCTCTTACCTGAAGGTAGCTGTCGACGACAGCATTCTCACCGACCACACCTACGGCAAGGGCGGTGCGAAATATACGGTCAAGGTGACCATCCCGTCGAACGACAAGACGCAGCACGGCGACTATGTGTTCACGCAGGAGTTCACCGCTACCGACGACTGTCCTCACTACGAGTTCAACCCGATGTACCACTTCACCAAGAGCAGCTCGTACGGCAGCATTGCAGGCGTGAAGAACAACGACATAATCGTCGTGAAGGGTAAGGTCGACGAGACGACCAACGCTTGGGTGATGAAATCGACCGTGAGCGAGCACTTCATCAACAAGAACAACGTCAACATCTTCGGCTATTACGCCAACGACACCGACGTACGCAAGGTTACGGGCATCAGCTTCGCATGGGTGGAGAACCCCGTCAAGGACGTGACTCCCGCCACGGCGCAGACCGCCGACTTCGACGTAGCGCTGGACGGCCCCATGACGAGCGAGTATCTGGTTAAGGCCATGAGACTGACCCAGACTCTCGAGAACGGCGAGAAGTGCTCTTACGACTACGACATCGTATTCGTCAATCCGTTCGTGGCAGGCAATGCAAGCGCGCTGAAGATCTACGGTAACGGCATCGGCGCACAGACCGTCGATGCACAGCCCGAGGTCCGCGTGATCGACAAGGACAACGACGCCATCTACACCTACGACGCCAAGACGAAGAAGCTCGCACTGAGCGACAAGGCTACGGGCGAGTACAAGGTGCTGGACGAGAACGTCGATGTGGCTTACGCATTCGACGAGAATGCCGGCGACTACAAGACCGTCAAGGCCAACATGTCGAAGAACTCGGTACTCGAAGTGAATGCCGACGGTATCGTTACATGGAGCAACGAGGGTGCCACTCTGGGCCGTAACTACAGCCTGACGGTTGTCGCTACCGTTACGTTCGAGGATCTGTCGGTTGTTAAGTGCCGCATCCCCGTGACCCTGTCGACTACCAAATAACGGATGCTGTGATGCCCCTGTCGGGGAGCGGATGAAGAGCCGTTCCCCGGACAGGATAGTAACAAGCGCACGGATCACCGATGCTTTGGTTGTAGCGATGACAAGCTTTGGTAAATTTTAACTCTTCATTCCTCCCCCGTGCGACGGGCCGGTCTTCGGACCGGCCCTTTTTTTGCCGCCGCCACGCGTTTCCGGCATGGACCTGCCGTTCTGACGCTCCGCAGGTAAATGCCTTTCGCGGCGGCGAGGACCGGCAGCGGGGAGAGTGGGGGTGGCTGTGAAAAAATATGTATTGTTATTCGGATAACAACAGAAAATAAGCACTATATTTGTACCCGAAACAAATGATAAAACGAAACGAGTTATGGCTTATTTGACTAACGAGAAACTGACCATCGTGGGCGCTGCCGGCATGATCGGTTCGAACATGGCGCAGACGGCCCTGATGATGCGTCTTACGCCCAATATTTGTCTCTACGACCCCTTCGCACCCGCTCTCGAAGGCGTGGCCGAGGAGCTGTTCCACTGCGGTTTCGAGGGTGCCCGCATCACCTTCACCTCCGACATCGGCGAGGCGCTCACCGACGCCAAGTACATCGTCTCGTCGGGCGGCGCGGCCCGCAAGGCCGGCATGACGCGCGAGGATCTGCTCAAGGGCAACGCGCTGATAGCCGAGCAGCTGGGCAAGGACATCCGCACCTACTGCCCCGACGTGAAGCATGTGGTGGTGATATTCAACCCCGCCGACATCACGGGTCTGATCACGCTCATCTACTCGGGTCTGAAGCCCTCGCAGGTAACCACGCTGGCCGCGCTCGACAGCACGCGTCTGCGCAGCGAGCTGGCCAAGTATCTCGGCATATCGCCCGACGAGGTGTGCAACAGCCGCACCTACGGAGGCCACGGCGAGCAGATGGCCGTGTTCGCGTCGACCACCACGGTGCAGGGCACTCCCCTCACCGAGCTGATCGGCAGCCGCATTCCGCAGCAGGACTGGGACGCACTGCGTCAGCGCGTGATTCAGGGCGGCAAGAACATCATCGACCTGCGCGGCCGTTCGTCGTTCCAGAGCCCGGCCTACGTGTCGATCGAGATGATAGCCGCAGCCATGGGCGGCCCCTCATTCCGCTGGCCGGCCGGCGTGTACGTGTCTACGCCCGAGTTCAGCCACATAATGATGGCCATGGAGACCTCGATCACCCGCGACGGCGTGTCGTACCGTGTGGTGGAGGGTCTGCCCGAGGAGCACGAGGCCCTGAAGAAGAGCTACGAGCATCTCTGCACCCTGCGCGACGAGGTCATCTCGCTGGGCGTGCTGCCCGCCATCGACCGGTGGGGCGAGATCAACCCCAATCTGAAATAGCGGCGGGGCGTCGGCCTCCTGCACGAAAAACAAGCCTCCGGACTTCTCCGGAGGCTTGTTTCGTATCGGTACCCTTGCGCCGGCCGCCTATTCGGCCGAGAAGCGGTATATGCAGGTGTGGCGGTAGTCCTGCCCGGGCCGCAGGATGATCGACGGGAAGTTGTCGTGGTGCATGGCGTCGGGGAACTTCTGCGTTTCGAGCGCTATGGCGTCGTAGCGGCAGAGCCGGTGGCCGTACTTGCCGGTGCTCTCGCCCGAGAACGATCCGGCCGTGTAGATCTGTATTCCCGGCTGGTCGGTCAGCACCTCCACCGTGCGTCCCGACGCCGGATCGTGCACGACGGCGGCCGTGGCCACTCCGCCCGCGGCATTGTCGATCACGAAGTTGTTGTCGTACCCGCCGGCCTCGTCTATCGCGTCGCCTATGGCGTGCGGCTCGCGGAAGTCGTAGGGCGTGCCCTCCACCGCGGCTATCTCGCCAGTGGGCAGGGTGTTGCCGTCGACGGGCGTGTAGTGCGAGGCGGCTACGCGCAGCGTGTAGCCCAGCACGTTGCCGCTGCCCTCGCCGCCGAGGTTGAAGAACGTGTGGTTGGTCATGTTGACGGGCGTGGGCGCGTCGGTGGTGACGTCGTATGTTATCACCAGCTCACCGTCGTCGGTCAGCGTGTAGACCATCGCGGCCTGCCGGTTGCCCGGGAATCCGAACTCGCCGTCGGGCGAGACGTATGCCAGACGTATGCTGCTGTCGGTCAGCTCCTCGACCTGCCACACCACCTTGTCGAATCCCGTGGGGCCGCTGTGCAGCGTGTTGCCGTTGTTGTTGCGCTCCAAGGCGTACTTCACCCCGTCGATCTCGTATTCGCCGCCGCCTATGCGGTTGGCCACGGGACCCACGGCGGCACCCGCGACGCGCGACACGGGGGCGGTCAGATAGTCGTCGAGCGTGGCGTGTCCCACCGCTATGTCGGCCATGCGGCCGTTGCGGTCGGGCGTCCACAGCGCCACTATGCGGCCGCCGTAGTCGGTGACCTGCATGGTGATACCGCCGCCGCGCAGGGTGTAGAGCGATGTGGGACGACCGTCGACGACGCGTTCGAACGCACTGCGCTCCAAGGTGCGTATGTCATCGGCCCGCTGCGAGGCGCACGAGGCGCACAGCAGGGCCGCGGCTATGAGCAAGCGTTTCATACCGGGGGGCGGGATTGCGTCAGAACGGGAGATCGTCGACCTCGGCCGCGGCTGACGATGCCGTGTACGACGGCTCCTCGCCTACGGGCGGCATGTCGGGCATGGGTGTGGGCGCGGGCGCCTCGGCCTGCTTGGGCTGCACGCGCCATGCACGCACGTCGGTGTACCAGCGGCCGTTGTACTCGCGCGACTCGATGTTCACCGACACGGTGTATGCGGCGCCCTCCTTCAGACGGGCCACTTCCGACTCCTTGTTGAAGAAGGTGACGCACACCTTGCGCGAGAACTCGCTCGGCATCTCGAATATCACCTCCTGCCGCTGCCAGTCGCCGCGTGCCGAAGTGCCCTTCGTCGGCGGCATTATTTTGTAAACTACTCCTTCGAATTCCATAATGCGTATAATTTTAATATGTTTTTGATGTCCGTTTTGTCAACAGCCGTCTTCCCGGCCCTTGCCGCGGTTCCGTTTCCGGAATCCTTTCCGCCGCGTGTGGCGGCAGGTCTGCTGCCGCGGAGCCGCCGGCTCCGCATCCGGTCGGCCGGCTTCACGCCGGATCGGCCGGAAAAGACCGCTTTATTACTGCAAATATACGCATAAGTTGGGCGCAATGCCAAATTTATTGGTAACTATCTGTTTCGGGCCTGCAAGTTTATATGCGCAGAATACTTCCCACAAAATGTTAAGGTTATTATCCGTTTCAGTCTTACTGTTGCGTTTCGCAGTCTGCGGAGTGAGTGACAACAAGCCTTCGCGGGCCGAGGCTGCGGCTGTTCACATGGCAGGGTTCAAAGAAACAATTTCCAACGATTGTTGTATGCGGTTGCCGGATGATTTAGGTATATTTCATACGGCTCACAATAAAAACAGGCGGTATAAATATTTATACCGCCTGTTTTTATTATAATCTCCTATCCTTAATGCACATCCCGATAATTGCCGTCGGAATGGCGGCGCATCGTGCGTCCGTCGGTGGTTATAACCGTATCGGAACCTTGCGAATCAGACACATAATGGTTGTTGCCGTTGCCGTCGGAAACCATGTCGGGCGCAGAGTTATTGCCGCTCGACGAGATGCCCGAAGCCAGACCGGTCGGTGCCATAAATAAAATGCACAGCACACCGAAAGTCTTCATGATGAATCCGCACTGATCCCATATTTGGATGAACACCATTTTCAGAAAGAAGTACGATGCCACGCACAATCCAGACACGACCAGCAGCATCAGAAGCCCTTTCATCCAGTCGCAGGAGAATATTTTCCGGAAACATTCTCCGATCATGAACAACGGCGCAATAGCTGTTATCAATATCGTGAACAAAAAGAAACTCCCCGCCAGAAATCCTAAAAATCCCCAGTCGGTTATGAACCATAATGATTCGTTCGGGTTCAGATAGAAATAGAGGTAATTAGATACAGGAACGCCTATGATGAATATCAGCATGACGGTAGCATAAATCAAGCGAACGATTTTCTTGTTTTTACGCCATCCCTCCTTGACTTCAGATGTCTCATCATCGGAGTCTTTCTTAAAAAACAGTGCGCCACAACAGAATACAAAGGCGACGAGCATACCTATGCCCACCCACATGAACATACTGCGCGCTTGCACCTTGGGTGGACACACCTCGCGTAGAAATGCCTGATATTCCGACACCGACATATCGTATTTTACCTCGGTTATGTCCTTGCTTTCCACTATGGATAGTCCATCCGGCAAGATGTATTCCGAATTCCACGGTACATCGACTGATTCGTCCACCACTTTGCTGTCAATTATAAACAGATTGGATGGTTGCCGTTCACCCCAGTCATCGTCGATATATATGGTAAATTCCGTATCTTTTTTAAGACGATAGATCGTAAGATCGCCGTTATATCTCATAATAGAGCCGAACGGTGTCTGCGAAACTTCGGGATTCGACTCGACACTTGCCGTTTCGTATCCCGACTTAATCACGTCGAAATATTCGCTATCGACCCGCAGCCGTGTATAGATCTGTTTTCCGTCATCACAACTCCAAAGCACCAAGGGCAGCAAAAGGAACAGACAGTAGTTCAAAAAGTTTTTCATTTTTTCTATTTTTGGAGAGTATTACTGCAAAAATAATAAAAATTCCGCAAATCAATATAATATCAGTATTTTATTGCCAGCTTTATCTAATTGGAGGCGATAATGTGATTTTACACAAAAATATATTTGGCGATCATATACAATTTATACTTCAGAATCCCAAAGTCGAGAACCTTGCGGGAGTCGATCGAAGCCTCCCTGTCGTTCGCGATAATCGGCCGAAGGTGCCGCGGGGCGAAACAGGGACATTGAAATCGGGGATGCCGCCGGCCCCCTCCCTCCTCCCTGCCGGAGGGCGCAAAAAAAACGCCGCAAGCGTTCTGCTTGCGACGTTCGCTGTTTCGTGCGTGGCCTTTGCGGCCGGATGTTTTTGAGCCGAATCCGAGATTTGAACTCGGGACCCCTTCATTACGAGTGAAGTGCTCTACCGCTGAGCTAATTCGGCCTGCATGACGGTCGCGCCGGGGACCGTTTACGGGTGCAAATATCGTAATTATTTCGTAAGTTCGTGCATGTTCGGACAAAAAAGTGAGATTTTTTTGGGATTTTTCGTACTTTCGCACGAATATTTTAACACCAATATATCTGTAATGACTACTTTTCTCACATGTCTTACGATTCTGGCGGCCGCCTATTTCGTCTACGGGCGGGTGCTGGAGCGCATGTGCGGTATCGACCCGCGGCGGTCCATGCCGAGCAGCACGCACTACGACGGCGTGGACTACATACCAATGCCGCTGTGGAAGACGTTCATGATACAGTTGCTCAACATCGCCGGCCTCGGGCCCTTCTTCGGCGCGGTGCTGGGCGCGGCATACGGTCCGGTGGCGTTCGTGTGGATAACCGTCGGCGCGGTGCTCATCGGCGGCGTGCACGACTTCGTGGCCGGCGTCATATCGGTGAAGAGCGACGGCCGCAGCCTGCCCGAGATCGTGGGCGAATACCTCGGCGACGGCATGAGGGTGTTCATGCGCGCCTTCTCGGTGCTGCTGATGGTGATCGTCGGCGCGGTGTTCATGTCGCAGCCGGCCAAGCTGCTCGCGGCGCGCTTCGCCTCGTCGCCGCTCAACGTCACGGCCTTCGGCGTGGTGGACGAGTTCTCGTGGCTGCTGTTGCTGTTCATCGGCATAATACTCGTCTACTATGTGGTGGCCACGCTGCTGCCTATCGACAAACTCATCGGAAAGCTCTACCCGCTGTTCGGCATAGCCATGCTGTTCACCGCGTTCGGCGTGCTGGGCGCGCTGCTGTGGGGCGGCTACCGCATACCCGAGCTGACCTCGCTGGCCAACATGAAGACCGGCGCGGCCGACTTCCCCGTGATACCCATGCTGTGCGCCACCATATCGTGCGGCGCCATATCGGGATTCCACGCCACGCAGTCGCCCATGATGGCGCGCTGCCTGCGCAGCGAGCGCGAGTGCCGGCCCGTGTTCTTCGGCGCCATGCTGCTCGAGGGCGTCATAGCCTTGGTGTGGGCGGCCATGGCCATGGCTTTCTGGGGCGGAGTCGGGGGGCTCAACGCCCACATAGCCGCCACGGGCGGGCAGGCCGCCGTGATGATCGACGAGATCTCGACCTCGGTGTTCGGCCCGGGCGTGGCCGTGCTGGTGGTGGCCGGCATAGTGGCCAGCGCCATAACGTCGGGCGACACGGCGTTTCGCTCGGCGCGGCTCATCGTGTCGGACTTCATGCACATAGGCCAGTCGTCGCTGCGCAACCGCATGGCGGTGTCGCTGCCGCTGTTCGCGGCCGGACTGGCGTTCGTGTTCCTCGTGCCGTTCCAGATCGCGTGGAACACCATGGCGTGGACCAATCAGGTGCTGGCCGTGGTCACGCTGTGGACCGTGACGGCATATCTGGCGCGCGGCGGACGGGCATTCGTGCTCACGATGCTGCCGGCCATGTTCATGACCTTCGTCTGCACGAGCTACGTGTTCGTGGCGCCGCACATGATATGTCTGCACGACCGTGCGGCGGCCTACGGCATAGGCGTGGCGGCGACGGCCGCGGTGAGCGTGTGCGCCGTCCTGCGCATGGCCCGCGACAGACGCGCATGTGCGGGAACGAAACCCGCGAACGATAACGACAAACCTTAAACTGCCATGATAACGTTTCTGTTATGTCTGACCCTGCTGGTGGCGGCCTACTTCGTCTACGGCCGTTATCTTGAGCGGGTATGCCGCATCGACGGCGCGGCCGAAGTGCCGTCGAAGAGGCTCTACGACGGCGTGGACTATGTGCCCATGCCGCGCTGGCGCACGTTTCTGATACAGCTGCTCAACATCGCCGGCATAGGTCCCATCTTCGGCGCCGTGATGGGCGCATGCTTCGGTCCGGTGGCCTTCCTGTGGATCACCTTCGGCGGAATATTCATGGGCGCCATGCACGACTTCATATCGGGCGTGATACTGGTGCGCAACGACGGCCTGAGCATTCCCGAGATCATAGGCCGCTATCTGGGCGGCGGGGCGCGCGGCTTCATGCGCGTGTTCTCGGTCATACTGCTGGTGCTGGTGGGCGTGGTGTTCCTTCGCTCGCCCGCGAGCATACTCGGCCAGATGATACCCGCCGTGTCCTACTGGTGGTGGATAGCCATCATCATCGTCTACTACTTCGTGGCCACGCTGCTGCCCATCGACAAACTGATCGGCAAGGTCTATCCGCTGTTCGGCGCGGCGCTCATATTCATGGCGGCCGGACTGCTGTGCGTGATACTCTTCGGCTGCTACACGGTGCCCGAGCTCGTGACGGTGCGCAACTTCCAGCCCGATCCGCACGCCCTGCCCATCGTGCCCACGCTCTTCATAACCATAGCCTGCGGCGCCATATCGGGATTCCACGCCACGCAGTCGCCCCTTATGGCGCGCTGCGTGAACGACGAGCGCGAGTGCCGCGCTGTGTTCTACGGGGCCATGATCGCCGAGTCGGTCATAGCCCTCGTTTGGGCGGCCATATCCATGGCGTTCTTCTCGGGTGCCGACGGGCTCGCCGCCGCACTCGCCGGCCACGGCAACAACGCGGCGTGGGCCGTGAACACCATATCGACCTCCACGATGGGACTCGTGGGCGGCATTCTGGCCGTGCTGGGGGTGGTGGCGGCCCCGATCACCTCGGGCGACACGGCGTTCCGCTCGGCGCGGCTCATCATCGCCGACATGTTCCGCATCGGACAGCGCGGCGTGGGGCGGCGGCTGATGATAAGCCTGCCGCTGTTCGCCATAGGCGCCGGAATGACGTTCGTCGATTTCGACGTGGTGTGGCGCTACTTCGCATGGACCAATCAGGCGCTGGCGACGGTGGTGCTGTGGACCGTGACGGCCTATCTGTACCGCCACCGCCGCAACGTGTGGGTGGCGCTGCCGGCGGCGGTGTTCATGACGTTCATATGTTCGTGTTTCGTGTTCGTGTCGGGACAGTTCATCGGCATGGAGAACCGCACGCTGGCATATGCGCTGGGAGCCGCTGTCACGGCGGCCGTAACGGTTGTGATGACTCTTAAAATCAGACGCGATGCAAAGACCGACGATCGAGCCCTCTGACGCAGGGCTTATGCGCATCGGGGGCGGCGCGGTGTTCGGCGCCGCGCTGCGCCGCTCGCAGGCGGCCGAGCGCGAGGGACGCTGGGAGGAGGCGTGCCGCATACGTTTCGATGCCGTGCAGCGGCTCGACGACCTGCTGGGCGACGAACCCGTGCGGCTCGACTGGGCCGACAGCGCCACGCGGCCGGCGATGGAGCTGATCTACGCCTCGGCGGCCGACCATCTGGCCGTCGGCGACACGGAGATGGCCGCCGCGCTGTGGGAGCGGCTTCTGGAGCTGGACGAGGAGGACCGCATGGAGGCCGTGGTGATGCTGGCGTTCTGCTACGTGGAGCTGGAGGATTACGACTGTCTGGACGAGGCCATGTTCGACATACCGGCCAAGTCGCCCGAATACGCGCTGCTGTCGCTGTGGAGCGGCTACCGCCGCACGGGAGGCATCGACCGCGACGCGCTGCGCACCCTGCGCACGCGGCACAGGGCGTGGTTCGACGAATTTACGGCCGACGTCCATCCGGCCGACGAACGCTACATGGCCGAGTGCCGCAGCGAACACCCGTCGCCCGCCACCGAGGCGCGCGAGCTGTGGTTTGCCACCGCGCCCGTGTGGGAGCGTCATCCCGGGTTCACCGAGGCGCTGCGGCGGGCATGAATTATATTTATATGTGACATAGAATTTTGCAGATACACTATTGCTTGGATATAATATAAGTTATATGAAATTAGACTTATTGTTAATATTATTTTGTGTTAATTTTGCTGCTTATTCACAAGAACGGGTAGATACTATTTACTATAACGCAATAGAGCGAGTTGTACATGATAGATCGTATGCTAATTATTATCGTATGGCAATTTATTCTGATGATTCCGATCAAAATAAAAGTTTTTATGACTTTTATATGTCTGGTAAATTAAAACGCAAAGGGCATTTTATTTCTATTGATAGCCTAAATGATAATAAATCAATGTTTGATGGAGAGGTAGTGTCTTATTGTGAAAATGGATCTATTTCAAAAACAGAACAATATTTAGATGGTAAATTATCTGGTATTTGTAGAATATATGGCGAAGACGGTTCTTGTAAGACAATTGAGTATCTTGATGGAGTCCCAAAATACGATTATTATATTTTGACATATACAAATGGAAATACACTTAAATGCCGAATATCTGATGACTCACAAATATGGGAATCTCCTGAAATATCCGAGTGCCTTATTGAGTATCGGGATGGAAAAACATGGGTAATATATGTAAAAAATGGATTGGTAATCGCCATGACTAATACAATTTTAAGAGATCGAGGTAAATGGCATCGTGTTGATTTGATTATTTACAATCAATCTTTGTCTCCGATTGTTTTTACTCCTGAACATAATATTAGAGCTTATTCAGTAGATAAACGAGGAGTGTCAACGGATTTGAAAGTTTGGTCAAGCGAAGAATATTTGAAAAAGGTAAAAAGAGCATTGACTTGGTCGGCGGTTCTAATCGGATTAAATGAGGGTTTTGCGTCAAATAATGCTGGCTATTCGACCTCTACTACAACTGGTTACAATAGTTATGGTGGTTTTTCTACATACACTACCACAACCTATAATGGTGCTGCGGCTTATCAAGCGAGATTAGCTTCGCAGCAAAGACTCGCAAATGTTAGTAGTGCAATGCAAAATGAATTAAATATTAAACAGATGGAGTATCTCAAGAAGAGTACTATTAATCCGGGTGATACTCTATCAGGATTTGCTCATGTTGAAAGAATTAAAGGAACTACTGTAGTTTTTACGATTGATATAGAAGGTGTTGAGTATATTTATAAATGGAATTTTAGTAAATAAAAAAGAATGAAAAGATTCATGTTACTCCTCGCGGCGTTGCTTTGCCTCGCCGCCTCACGTGCGGCCGACTACAAGGTCACGCGCGATCTGGCCTACCGTTCGGGCGACGAGTACACCGACCGCATGTGCCGTCTCGACGTGTCGTCGCCCGAAGGGGCGAAGGGCGCTCCCGTCATCGTGTGGTTCCACGGCGGAGGACTCACCGGCGGAGGCAAGGACACGCCGCGCGAGCTGCTCGACGGAGGAGCCGTGGTGGTGGGCGTGGGCTACCGTCTGTCGCCCAATGTGCCGGTGGACACCATCATCGACGATGCCGCGTGCGCCGTGGCGTGGGTGCTGGCCAACATCGGGAAGTACGGCGGCGATCCCGACCGCGTCTACATCACGGGCCACTCGGCCGGCGGCTATCTGGTCAACATGATCGGGCTGGACAAGAGCCGTCTGGCGCGCTACGGCTTCGACGCCGACCGTCTGTGCGGCATAATACCGTTCAGCGGTCAGGCCATCACCCATTTCGAGGAGCGCCGCAGCCGCGGCATACCCGACAGGCAGCCCGTTGTGGACAGCCTCGCGCCGCTGTATCACGTGCGCGGCGATGCGCCCCCGATCCTCATACTCTCGGGTGACCGCGAGCGCGAGATGCTGGGCCGCTACGAGGAGAACGCCTACTTGTGGCGCATGTTGCGTCTGGCGGGGCACAACGACGTGACGATCTACGAATTCGACGGCTACGGCCACGACATGTGCGCGCCGGGTTACCCGATGCTGCTCCGCTTCATCCGCGAGCACGAGCAGAAACGGCAGCGCAAGTGACATGCTCCGCCCCTGCGGCGGACGGATGCCGGAGAACAGAGAACGCCCCTTATGAAACATATGTTTCATAAGGGGCGTTACCCGTCGCGGCCGGCCGGTTAGCGGCGGTTGCGTATCAGCCATTCGGCTATCTGCACGGCGTTGAGCGCCGCGCCCTTCTTGATCTGGTCGGCGACGCACCAGAACGTGAGTCCGCGGTCGGAGGTGAGGTCGCGGCGGATGCGGCCCACGTAGACCGGATCCTTGCCCGCGATGAACAGCGGCATGGGGTAGACCTTGTCGGCCGGCGCGTCCATCAGCACCACGCCCTCGGCCTCGGCGAAGGCCTTGCGCGCCTCGTCGGGCGTCACGGGGTTCTCGGTCTCGACCCACACGCTCTCGGAGTGGGCGCGCATGACGGGAACGCGCACGCAGGTGGCCGACACCTCGATGTCGGAGTGCATGATCTTGCGCGTCTCGTTGTACATCTTCATCTCCTCCTTGGTGTAGTCGTTGTCGGTGAAGACGTCGATGTGGGGGATCACGTTGTAGGCGAGCTGGTAGGCGAACTTCTCGACCGTGGGCTGCTCGCCCGCCACGAGCTGGGCATGCTGCGTGCGCAGCTCGGCCATGGCCTGCGCGCCGCCGCCGCTGGCCGACTGGTAGGTGGCCACGTGCACCTTGCGTATGTGCGACACCTTCTCGATGGCGTTGAGCGCGACCACCATCTGTATGGTGGTGCAGTTGGGGTTGGCTATGATGCGCCGCGGAGCGTCGAGGGCGTCCTCGGGGTTGACCTCGGGCACCACCAGAGGCACGTCGGCATCCATGCGGAACGCGCTCGAATTGTCGATCATCAGCGTGCCGTGCTTGGTGATCGTCGCGGCGAACTCCTTCGAGGTGCCGGCTCCGGCCGACGCGAGGGCGATGTCGACGCCCTTGAAATCGTCGTTGTGCTGCAACAGGCGTACCTCGACCTCCTTGCCGCGGAACATGTATTTGCGTCCCGCGCTGCGCTGCGATCCGAAGAGCAACAGCTCGTCGACGGGGAAATCGGTTCTCTCGTTCAGAATGGTCAGGAACTCCTGACCTACGGCGCCGCTCGCGCCTACAATGGCTATTTTCATATCATTCGGGGTTTTGTTCAATCTGTTTCGTGTGTGCCGGACCGGAATCGCCGCTTCCCTCCCCGCACCTCGGGCTTCGGCCCGTATCCCCGGCCGTCGGTTCCCGATGCTTTATTCCGTGTCCCGCACCTCGGGTTTCGGCCCGGGTTCGGTCCGGGTTCGGCCGCGCCGCGTCAGTCGAAGAATTCATCGGCCGACGAGGCCTGCTGCGCGCCCGCTTCGTCGGGAGCCAGCTCCTTGGGGCAGTCGTACGACTCCCAGCCCTCGGGGCGCGTGAATGTGGCGTTGCGGCTGAGTCCGAGTCTCGGGTCGGCATACGCCTTGGTGAGGAACTCGCCCACGATAGGCAGGGCCATGATGCTGCCCTCGCCGCGCGCGGGGAAGTGCACCGACTGGTCCTCGCCGCCGACCCATGCGCCGGCCACGAGTCCGGGGGTCACGCACATGAACCATGCGTCGCGGTTCTCGTTCGAGGTGCCTGTCTTGCCGCCGATCTCCATGTCCTTCATGCCGAACTGCCATACGAGACGGCCGCCCGTTCCGGCCGTGATGACGCGCTGGAGCATGGTGAGCATGGTGTAGGCCGTGTGTTTGTTGATGGCGTCGTGCGACTGCGGGATGAAGCTCGATATGAGGTTGCCCTGACGGTCCTCGATGCGGGTGACGAATATCGGGTCGGTGTGCACGCCCTCGTTGACGAAGGTCGAGTAGGCGCTCACCAGCTCGAACACGTTCGATTCGAAGGCGCCCAGACAGAGCGCGTAGGCGGGGTAGATGTAGCTGCGTATTCCCATGTTGTGCAGGAAATCGGCCACCGTCTCGGGCTGCTTGGCCTGCTTCATGACCCACGCCGAGTAGTTGTTGCGCGAGTTGGCCAGTCCCCAGTAGAGCGGGTGCAGCACGCCGTCGTACTCGACCTTGCCGGCCTCCTTGGGCGACCATATTCCGGCCGGGGTCTCGATCGACACGGGCAGGTTGGGGGCCATGGTGCAGGGGGTGAGTCCCAGCTGGTCGATGGCGAAGGTGTAGATGAACGGCTTGACCGTCGAGCCTATCTGACGCTTGCCCTGCTTGGCCATGTCGTACTTGAAGTAGCGGAAGTTGGGTCCGCCGACGTAGGCCTTCACGTGGCCCGTGCGCGGGTCCATGGCCGCGAACGAGGCGCGCATGATGCGTTTGTGGTGCAGGATCGAGTCGCGCGGGGTCATGGTGGTGTCGCGTTCGCCCTTGAACGTGAACACGCGCATGCGGCACTTCACGTCGAACGAGGCGTAGATCTCCTTCTCGGTGGCTCCGGCCTTGCGCATCTCGCGGTAGCGGTCGGAGTTCTTCATGGCGCGGCGGACGATCTGCTCGCGCTCCTCGGCCGTGATGTCGCGGAACAGCACTCCCGTGGCCTTCACCTGCTGGTCCATGCGGGGCTGTATCTCGGTTTCGAGCTGTTTCTGCACCGCCTGCTCGGCGTAGCGCTGCATGGCGGGCGATATGGTGGTGTAGATGCGCAGACCGTCGCGGTAGATGTTGTAGGGCGTGCCGTCGGCCTTGCGGTTCTTCAGGCACCAGCCGTAGAGCGGGTTCTCGTCGTACTCCTTGACCGCCTGTTCGTAGTCCCAGTCGGTGAGGAACTGGCGCCGCACGGGGCGCTGCATGTTCATCACCTGACGCAGCATCTCGCGGAAGTAGGTGGCTTCGCCGTCGTTGTGCGAGATGGGTTTGTAGGCCAGAGTGATGGGCAGGGCCGAGAGCGAGTCGCACTGGTGGCGCGAGATGGCTCCGGCGGCGCGCATGCGGTTGATCACCAGATTGCGGCGGGCCATGGCGCTGTCGTAGTTGCGCACGGGCGAGTAGCGCGTGGGGGCGTTCACCACGCCGACGAGCATGGCTGCCTCCTGAATGTTGAGTTCGTCGGGCGCCTTGCTGAAGAAGGTGCTGGCGGCCGACTTTATGCCGTAGGCGTTCGAGCCGTACTCCACGGTGTTGAGATACATGGCGGCGATCTCCTCCTTGGTGTAGTTGT
>CAZFIN010000024.1:0-21397 GCA_964519525.1 uncultured Alistipes sp.
GATTAAGATGGGTTATGACGCCACCCCGTTTAAGATTAAGGGAAGAGCCCTGAATGTCAATGGCGGCAGCGTCACGGAGGAAGATATGCCTCTCGCCACCTTCCTCCCTGTCCGCTGCGTCCGCTACGAGCCGAAAAAATCTATATATGAATGAAAGACATCAATCAAATCTCTTTCATAATAGGTTTCGCTCTAATAAATTAGGTCTCACTCTGCCGCTCTCCAGCTCCGTCGAGCGGCAGAGCCCCGCTGCAAAAAACACTTCCGAAAGAAGGTAATGTATTCTTGACGCAGCTCAAGTGTGAAGCCGGTTTTCGTTCATATAACGGAAGATTGTAGCAAGACCCAAGTAACAATAAACAACGCGATACCCCACACCGGGAAATTAACCAGTAGAAGTTCCTTAAAAAATTAACGCCATTGATATTTCGTGTGTTACGAATTAAAGCAAAATATATTAACAATCTATTTGAGCTACAATTCCGACTGCAAACTGCTGGACAGTCTTATAGAGACGGGATCGGTAGATTCGGAACTCGTGTTCGCGGAGGATGTTCTTTTCGACTCGCCGAGTCAGGCCGCGCGGATCGTTTTGGGATATTCGGCAAACGGGCTCGATGTCTGGAAAACCGACGAAGGCCAGCCGTTGAAAGATTATCTGAACCGCGAGTAACCGCCCATGCGAAACCGGCAGTCCGGCGGCAAGACTGTCTGGCAGTCATGTGATCCGGGGAGGGCGGTCATGTGATCCGGAGGAGGCAGTCAGGAGCACGACAATCATACCCGAACGCGAAAGAACATCGCTTGCGGTCGGCAAGATCGCAAATTAAGCCGCAAATCGTCGACGTGTCGCGAATGGCACGCCATTTGCAACTTGATAGGACAACTGCGGCAGGTTATCACCGCCGTAGCGAGGTTTCTTCATTTATTTAAGTTTGGGTTAGTAGTTTATGGAACTTCTTGTTCCGAGGGTAGGCGGCAATCGTGAGATTCCCGCCTATTTCTTTTGTATGCCACGCGCGTCCTACCGTCTGCCACAGCACACGACCGTGTCCGGCCGGTGCATCGGGATGGAAACGGCCGGCCACGGCCGGAATTTGCAAAACGGATAATAATCGTTATTTTTACGAAAAATTATGCCATGAAACACATCGCTACACTGCTGCTCGCCGGCCTGTGTCTCGCATCGTGCCGGAACGCGGCGACCGATCCGGAGGCAAGCACCACCGGAATAGCCGACACACCGCTCGCCGAAGAGATGATATTCAACCTCAACGGCCGTCTGCGCACGACCTCGGCCGTAATGCAGAGTTTCGACATCGACAGCCGCGGCGAGATATACTATTCGCAGCTCAACCGTAAATACCGGGGCTACATATCGCACGGCCGGCCGTCGGAGCCGTACAGCGAATCAATGCAGCTGCTGTTTTCGGGCCACGTATCCAACATATCGGTAGAGGAGTGCGGCGACGAACGTTACATATGGGTAAGCAACTACGCCAACCGCGAGGAGGACGGTCATTACTGGGATTCGCAGATCGTGTCGCGCATAAAGTTCGTGCCCGACGCCGTAATGCTGCCCGAGGATGCCGACGACAACTATTACACGGGCGAGAAAAACATAGCGCCGGCCGTCGATTTCGAAGGCGACATGATAACGTTTCTGTGCATAACCGACGGACACTTCGTCACCTACCGGCTGAGCGAGGCGCAAAGCCTCGAGCCCGAGGAGATACAGCTCGACCCGCTGTCGCGCGGCGGCGAGATTGAGCAATACGCCGACGCCTACCCTGCCGAGACCGTCAGACCCGCAGTCATCGCCCGCGACCTGCGCCGCATAAAGCCGTTGGGATCGTTTTATGTCAAACGTATAGGCGACGTGCCGTGGCAGGGATTCGACATCCACGGCAGCAGGATCTATCAGGCCGAAGGTGCCGGAAGTTCGGACGGCACTCCGTCAAGGGCCTACCTCACCGTCTACGACATCCACGGCCGCATCGTCGAGCGGCGCACGCCGGTAGCGGCCATAGCCGACACCGGTGCCCTGCGCGAGGCTGGCATAACCGACACGGGCTACATGGAGGCCGAGGGAGTAAAGATACGGCGCGGCCGGATGTATCTGGGCTACGCATCGAAAAACTCGAAGGACAAACGCTACGCCTGCATCTTCGAATACCGGCCGTCGGACAAATGACGGTCCTACGCCCGAAGCGGCATGCAACACAGCCTGTATTCGGCCGCCGGCTGAATACAGGCTGCAAGAAGACGGCGAGAAGAGCGACTACCTGAACCGCTCGCGCATAAGCCAGCGCACGGCGTTATATATCATATAATTCTGTGTGGGATCGACGAATATGCGCGTTCCGTGCCCCATGTTCATGTACACCATGTTGTAATCGGTATTGCTCCACACCACCGGAAAATCGCCGTCGGTCACCGTATCCTTGAATCCGAGCGGATAGTTCTCGGGCGAGAGTGTGACCAGCACCTTCACGTTGTCGCGCTCGCGCGGACTCGGCCTCCACTGATACCACTCGTTCTGCGGCGATATATACGACGCGGGCATGGCCTTGGTCACCGGATGCGACGGATCGTCGATCACCAGTTTGGCCGGCTGCGGCGGCCAGTTGTTGCGGTGGAACACCGCCCCGCCCAGAAAATCGACGAACCACGGCCATTTCGTGCCGCCGTCGTTGTACGCCGCCGAGTGGAATCCCAGCCATGCGCCGCCACCTTCCATGTAGCGGCGGAACGCCTCGCGCTGCTCGGGCGAGTGGCCCGGATTGTCGTTGAGCGAAACGATGAGATGGTACGACCGCAGCTTCTCGTCGTTGAAGTCGCCCAAGTCGTCGGTAACATCCACCACCACGCCGTCGCCGATCGTCATGTCGCGGAAGAAACGCACCCCGTCGTGCGCGAACTGACGATGCGCCTCCTCGACACGGTCGTTGTAGTGCACCAGCACCCGAAACCGCGGGAACCAGTTGGCCGGTCCCGCCGCCCATGCGAGCGCGTTGGCGAACATCCTCGTGAAGTCGGCATTGTTCATCAGCCCGGCATCGTGCCCCATCAGGAAATAGACGTTACGCGCCTTCACCCGCGGATTTGTCCACACGGCCGGATGATCGCCCATGCGTACATCCGACGCAGGATCGTAGCTCGCCTCGTCGACACTGGCCAGCACCTGCACGCGGCCGCGCGGCGAACGGTCGAAGGTATACCACTCCTCGCGCGTTACGGTGAACGACGGAGCGACGCCCTTCATCACCGGATGGTCGCGACGCTCGACATTCACCCGCCCCGAGGCCGTGGATGCCACGTAATTGCTGAAACGTATGCCGCCCATGTAGTCCGAAAACCAGTTCCACATGCGAAAACCGTCGAAATCGCCGAGCAGCGAGGCATGATGAAATCCCACCCACCCTATTGTACCGTCGAATATGGCCTGCTCGAATGCCGCCTTCGCGGTGTCGGTCCAGTTGTAGGGCGGATAGTCGAGCTGAACGAACACCTTGTGCCGGGCAAGAAAAGCGCTGTCGATCCTCTCCGTGCCGTTGATCTCCGTTAGCGTAAAACCGTTGTCGGCGGCAAACCCGCCGAGCCACTTCATGGCGGCATCGGTGAAACCGCCGTGCTGGCCGCCGCGCTCCGTCAGCACGAGGATACCGCGCCCGGAATCCACGGCCGCAACCGGCTCCCCGTCGGAACGCCCGTCCTTGCCGCTGCCGAATATGCCCTCGTAAACCGTGCGGCGCATGTCGCCGCGGTCGTTGTCGCCCGCATAGTCCCAATACATGGCACCGCGCAGACCCTTCGAGCGAATATAGCCGCACTTTATGGCAAGCGACTGCGGATTCTCGAATCCGAACACCAGCCGACCCTGCCTGTCGGCCAGATATGGAACCTTTGCCGTGTCGTCCCAGCGCTCCTCGAATTCATCCGACGGACGCATCTTGCCGTAGTCCTGAAAATCGGCGTACAGCTTGCCGCCGCGGCCGTAGAAAGGCAGCCCCATAACCAGTTTCGAAGCCGGAACGCCCGCCGCGAGATGGGCCTCGACGGCCCCGGAAGCCGTCATGCGGCCGCTGTTCTCCGACGCATAGAGCGCGGCGTGATGCTTCGGTGCGCCGCCCATGTCGTAGGACATGACGTTCACGAAATCGACATACGGCATGATAGCCTTGAAATCAACATACCGTGCGTCGCACACGGTGGCTATGGTAAGCAGTTTATTCTTATCCAATGCTTTGCGCAGATCGCGCATAAGAAGCGTGAAGTTGGCGGTATCGTCAGGCGAAGAGGATATTCCCGCGGCCGAACTGGTGGGATACTCCCAGTCGATGTCGATGCCGTCCAGCCCGAACGAGTCGACTATGTAACGGCATCGACCGGCGAAAAGCCGCCGCCGATCCTTGTCGGAAGCCATCTCGCTGAAGCGGCCGCTGCCCCATCCGCCCACGGACAGCATCACCTTGAGCGACGGATTACCGTTCTTCAGAGCCACGATGCTCCGCAGACGCTCCTCGTTGTCGATGCGCACGCCGTCGAATGTATCGGTGACATGCCCGAACGCATAATTGATATGCGTCATCATCTTGGGATCGGGCATCACCCGGCTCCACGATGTGACGTAGGCCACGATCACCGTGTCGGCTGCCGCCTTACCGCCACCGGCCGACACGGCGGCACACGAGAACAACGCAGCGGCAAGCAGCGCCGCCCGAAGGATGAGAGATGATTTCATACGATAATGTGTGTTGCAGTTTTCGCAAATATACGGAAAGTCCGGCTATTCTGCAACACCGCACCGTGCCGCGGCCACCCGCGATACCGGTGGCTACCGGTCGTAACCGTAGGGGTTGCCCTTGCGGTCGAACTTGATTTCGGCGCCGTCGGAGAGTTTGATCTCGTATCCGCGCGAGTCGCGCTCGATCCCGACTATGCGGGTGCCGGGGTGCCGCTTGGCCACATAGCCCGCAATGCCCGCCGGAACAATGCCTGCCGGCACCTGCGTGCCCTTGCACTCCACCTCCTCCCAGTTGCCGTCGCGGCGGAACGAAACCTTGTCGCCGCCGGCGAAACGCACCTCGTAATCGCCGTCGAACCAGTCGGCATCCTGCACGGCATAAGATATTTTCCTGTCGCCGAAATACTTTCTGATGAACTGCTGCGCCGGTTCGGGCAACCGGTCAAACGTGACCGGACGGTCGTCGCCCGCGAAAGCCGCCACCGAAACGAACACGGCCAGAACCCACGCCGCCGACATAATCAATCTTTTCATAATCGTAATCTTTTTGTGTTGAACATATCGTCATGTCACACAAAAATCCGACCTAAATCGACGGAACCGGCCGCCGGCCTCAACGGATCACGACGACGAGATACCCTCCCGCACGATGCGTCGGCCGTCCGGCCAGAATGGACTGCATCTGCACGTCACGCTCCAGACGGCGCTCGGGCAGCATAAGCACGCCGCCGGCACAGCGTCCCGCGGCGACATCCTCCGCAGTCACCTCCGTAACATCCTCGCCCAAATAGACATCCATATTCTCGGGACGATGCATCCGCCACACGTAATAGCCCTCAAGGCCACCTTCGGCCGCCACCCTCTCCGCCTCGCGGCAAAGGTCGCCGTAACCTATCTCCCGATTCATGCGCGGCAACGCCAGTCCGCCTACGAACACTGCGGCCAGTAACCCGAAGGCCAGAACGGATACAGTACCATACAGCTCTCCGGCACGCCGCAACCTCGCCAAGGCCCACGCACCCGCAACCGACAGCACCGCTCCGGCGGCAATGCACCATGCGTTGCGCACGATCTCAACGTCGAACACATATCCCGCCACGACGACACCTGCCAAACCTGCGCACACAACACAGCCGGCAGGGCTACGGCGGCCCGAAGCCAGCCGTCATGCCGGATGCGTGAAAGCATCGTCACGGTCAGATAGACCATGAACGGGAATGTCGGGGCCATATATACGGCTATCTTAGAACTGAATGCCGACAGCATGACCAGCGTCGATAGAATCACCGTGAGGAAGAACTTCTCCAGTCCGGCGAGCGGAATGCGCCTCACCGCTCCCGCCGCAAAGACTCCGGCTATCAGCAGCGACCACGGCGCCAGCGAGTACCACACGGTCGTCAGATAGTAGTACACCGGCCGCTTGTGGTGGAACGCATCGACGGCGCGGTCGATGGTCTGGTGGAACAGCAGATTGTCAAGGTACTCCGTGCCGCCGTCGCGCCACACCATGAAGAACCACAGCGCGCACCCCGACAGCAGAACGGCAAGGCTGCGCCAGCCCCAGTAACGGCCTATGGTGCGCAGCTGTCCGTTCACGGCCAGAAACACGGCCGTCGAAAGCAGAGGCACCAGCAGTCCCACCGGCCCCTTGGTGAACAGGGCGAGAAACACCAGCGACGGGAAGAGCAGGCGGTCACGCGCCGGGCCGCCGCCCTCGCCGGTGTACATCCGCCAGAACACATACAGCGACAGCGTGATGAACATGCACATCAGCATGTCCATGCGCAGGAACACCGCGAGTCCGAGAAACAGACCGCTCGTCATGAGCATCATTGCTCCAGTAAAACGGGCTTTTTCGTCGAGCAGAGGCCGCACCCAGCGATCCATCGTGCGGAGTATGACCACCGCCGGCAGGAACGAGAACAGCGCGAGGAACCACATGCGGTGGCCGCCGAGAAGCACCCGGCCGAGCATGACGATCCACAGATAGAGCGGCGGTTTGTCGGCATAAGGCTCGCCCTGATTGGTGAATGCGAAGAAACGGACGTCGCGCAGCGCCTCGTCGGCGATGCTCAGATAGCGCAGTTCGTTCGAAGGCGTGAAATCGCGCAGCACCATGACCGGCAGCAGAGCCAGCAGGAACACGAATGGCAGCCAGCGGAGTCTATTTTTCATAAGCGTGCTTTCTACCGATCAAAAGGTTGCGAGTGTAGGCCACGAAGCCCACCGACTGGCCGAAAATAAGGACCGGATCGAGCCGGATGACGCCGTAGACGACTATCATGGTCGATCCCAGAAGGCTCAGACGCCAGAATCCGGCCGGCAGCACCGACTCGTGGCGGCGCGCCGAGTAATACAGCTGGTACACGAACCGCAGCGAGAAGACGAGTTGTCCGGCCGAACCGAACAGCAGCAATCCGGGCGGGATCATGTCATTCTGCATGAAAGTGTCGAAGAAATGCGAGGCGTCACGCGCTATGCCCGCCGCGGCAAGCAGCGGCGTAAGCAGCAGGACCGCCCGCAGCACCGACGGGATGCGCGACCATATGCCCTTCGCGTTCAGGTTCCACAGATAGATGTAATAGGAGACCATCTGCCCGAGAATGATCGCGAAATCGTCGCGCAGCCATCCGTAGACGAACAGCAGATACGAACCGGCAAGGCTGCACACCCAGTACGCGGCCGGCGACACCACCTGCCGGGCCCGCTCGGAGAGAATCCACTGTATGAGGATGCGGGCCGAAAAGAACGCCTGCGCGAGAAATCCTATGGCGAATACCCACATAGCCCGTCAGAGATTGTGTCCGGCCACGCGGTAGTTTATGGCGCGCTTCTTCATCCAGCGGTAGGCGAAGCAGTCCAGAAACGGCGACACGAGACGGTTCCACAGATGGAACTTCGACTCGCCCGCCGTGCGGGGGAAGTGCCGCACGGCAAGCTCCTTGTAACGCGCGCCCTCCTGCAACAGGATCAGAGCCGGCAGGAAGCGGTGCATGCCCTTGAAAAACGGAACGCGCTTGGCCGCGGCCGACTGCATCACCTTCAGCGGGCAACCCGTATCGGTGGCGCCGTCGCCGGTCATCATGCGGCGGAACCCGTTGGCTATCTTCGACTGCATACGCTTGAAAGCCGTATCCTTGCGTGCGGCGCGGATGCCGGTCACCAGCTGGTACTCGCCGGCGTGCGGCAGCAGCAGTTCGAAATCGTCGGGCGAGGTCTGCAGATCGGCGTCGATATAACCCACCAGCGGCGAGCAAGCATAGTCGATGCCGGCCTTTATGGCGGCGCTGAGTCCGGCATTGCGCCCGAACGAGAGGTAATAGAAATCATCGTGACGGGCGCACAGGCTCTCCAGCGCCTCGCGGCTGCCGTCGGTCGAGCCGTCGTTCACGAACAGCACGCAGGTGCTGACGGATGCCTTCCGGAGGTAACCGCCGAAAGCCTCCTCAAGCCGGCCTATATTGTCCCGCTCGTTATAGACGGGAACGACGATCGTAAACCGGTATTCGGATGTCTTGTTGTTATTCATCGGGTTAACAGTTTTCATCATTTCAACGCAACGGATTGTCCGCCGAGAGGAACCACTCGGCGAAACGGGTTATTCCGTCCTCAAGACGGGTCTGCGGCGCATATCCGGTACGTTCGCGCAGACGGCCGGTGTCGGCCCACGTGCGGACCACATCGCCGCTCTGCATGGGCATCATGCGCCGCTGCGCCTTGCGGCCCAAAGCGGTCTCCAGCGCCGCGATAAAATCCATAAGCCGCATCGGACGGCCGCAACCGACGTTGTACACCGTCGACGGAACATCGCCCGAGGGTGCTTTGTCGACAAGCCGCACCACACTCTGCACGATGTCGTCGACGTATGTGAAATCGCGCTCCATGTCGCCGTTGTTGAACACCTTGATCGGCTCGCCGGCCACAATGGCGCGGGCGAAGAGCATCGGAGCCATATCGGGACGCCCCCACGGTCCGTACACCGTGAAGAAACGCAGACCCGAACACGGAATGCCGAACAGACGGGCATAGACTCCGGCCATAAGTTCGTTGCTGCGCTTGGTGGCGGCATACAGCGACACGGGATTGTCGACAGCATCGTCCTCGCGGAACGGCACCTTGTCGTTGCCGCCGTAGACGGAACTCGACGATGCGTACAGCAGGTGCCGCACCGGATGGCGGCGGCAGCACTCCAGTACGTTGAGGAATCCCGACACATTGCTGTCGATGTACGCGCGCGGATTCTCCAGCGAATAGCGCACGCCGGCCTGTGCCGCGAGATTCACCACGATGTCGAACCCGCGGCCGGCAAAAAGGCCCTCCATGGCGGCGGCATCCTCCAGACGCATCCGGAAAAAGGCGAACGCAGGATATTTACGGCTGCGGTACTCGCCGGCACCGGCCGCGGCACCGCACGCGATTCCCAGATCGGCCAGACGCGCCAGCTTCAGCCGCACGTCATAATAGTCGTTCAGCGAATCAATGCCCGTCACACTGTGTCCGGCCGACAGCAGCGCGCGGGTAAGATGGTGGCCGATGAATCCGGCAGCTCCGGTGACGAGTATATTCATACGGCAGCTATCCTATTCTGTAATAAGCGAAACCGCACTTTTCGAGTGCCGCACGGTCGTAGATGTTGCGGCCGTCGACCACCACACGGCCCTTCATGGCCGCGGCCAGCGCGGTCCACTCGGGCAGCCGGAACTCCTTCCACTCGGTGACCACCGCCAGAGCGTCGGCACCTGCCGCTGCATCGTACATGCTGGCGGCATACTCCACCCGCTCGCCCAGTATGCGGCGCGCGTTGTCCATCGCCACGGGGTCGAACACCTTCACCCGGCAGCCGGCACGCAGCAGACTGTCGACGAGCACCAGCGACGGCGCCTCGCGCAGATCGTCTGTATCGGGTTTGAACGCAAGTCCCCACACGGCCACGGCAAGCCCCGCGAGCGCACCGCCGAAATGACGGTCGAGTTTTTCGAAAAGCAGATGTTTCTGACGGTCGTTGACACGCTCGACGGCCTTCACCACCTCCATCGAATAGCCGTGCTTCTCGGCCGTGGAGATCAGCGCGCGCACATCCTTGGGAAAGCACGAACCGCCGTAGCCGCAACCGGCATACAGGAACTTGGTGCCGATACGCGCGTCGGCGCCTATGCCCTTGCGCACCATGTCGACATTGGCCCCCACGCGCTCGCACAGATTGGCAATGTCGTTCATGAACGATATGCGGGTGGCCAGCATGGCATTGGCGGCGTATTTGGTCATCTCGGCCGTAGCCACGTCGGTGAAAAGCAGACGGTCGTTGGTCATCATGAACGGGCTGTAAAGCGTCGACATCAGACGGCGCGCCCGCTCGCTCGCGACGCCCACCACCACACGGTCGGGCATCATGAAGTCGCGCACGGCGCGTCCCTCCTTCAGGAACTCGGGATTCGACGCCACGTCGAACTCCACCTGCACGCCGCGCCGCCGGAGTTCCCCGGCCACGGCCTCGCCCACGCGTTGCGTGGTGCCCACCGGAACGGTCGATTTCACGACCACCACGGCATAGCCCTCCAACGAGCGCCCCACCGAACGGGCCGCCTCAAGCACATAGCTCACATCGGCGCTGCCGTCCTCGTCGGGCGGCGTACCGACGGCGATGAACACGGCATCGGCACCGGCCATGCAGCCGTCGACCGAAGTGGTGAAACGCAGCCGTCCGGCCGCGCCGTTGCGCCCTACTATCTCGCGCAGCCCGGGTTCATAAATCGGTATCTCGCATCGTTTCAACCGCTCGATCTTCGTCTCGTCGACATCGACGCAGGTGACGTCGACACCCATCTCGGCGAAACACGCGCCAGTCACCAGACCGACGTATCCGGATCCTATCACTACGATTTTCATCTTCTGTATTTCCGTTTGCTCCCTATGCCGGACGGGACACACTCCCTCCGGCCATGACGGGCGGAATCCGCCCGACGGGGACAAATTTAGCTTTTTTTCGCGAAACTATCATAATAAATCGTCCGGCCCGACCGCAAAATCGGATTTTAGTTACGGCCGACCGTCAACGCGCAGGGCGGCCACGCATCCGATTACAGAAAAATCCCCGCCCTCGCGGGCAGGGATTCGTCAGGACGGGAATGGGGTCACTGTCACTCGGCGCACTCGTATCCCAAACGCTCGACCGCGCCGATTATCTCGGCCGGATCGGCCGTACCGTCGACATAGGCCACCCCCTTCGCCAGATCGACACTGACGGCCGTAACGCCGTCCACCGCGGCCAGATTCTTCTCGACATTGTTCTTGCAATGGTTGCACATCATTCCCTTGATCTTATAAACACGCTGCATATCAATATTGGTTTTTGGTTTGAAATACTTCAACACATGCGCCGCCACGAGCAGACCGACGAATATCACGCTCGATACGATCTGCAGCCAGCTCAGGCCCGAATCACCGCAGCACGCCGCGTGACCGCCGGCATGCGGCGGAACGAACCATCCGGCCGGCAGCACATAGTCGGTCAGCAGACCGAACGCGACGGCCCCGGCGGCTATGGATGCGACATACACGGACAGTGTCCTGCGGCCCAGCACCTTTCCGATCACCATTATGGCCGCCATATTCGTAGCCGGCCCCGCCATGAGCAGCACCAGCGCAGCCCCGGGCGACAGCCCCTTAAGCATCAGTGCGGCAGCGATGGGAATCGAACCGGTGGCACACAGATACATGGGCACCGACAGCGCCAGCACAAGAAGCATGTTGACGAGCGGATAGTCGCCGAACGCTGCGAAAAAGCCGTCGGGCAGCAGGACGGTTATCAGACCGGCGACCGCAAGTCCAATCACCAGCCATCGGCCTATGTCCTGCAACATGTCGACGAATCCGTAGCGCAGCGCCTCGCAGCATCTGCGCACGAACGAAAGTCTGACGGCAGGCCGCGCCGCCGTTCCGTCCGCCGCCCCGTCGTGCCCGTCGCCGGCAACGGCCGCCACGGCCGAGCCGCCGAAAAGCGCCGTGACGAACGCAGCGACAGGCCGCAGCAGCGCGAACGGCAGCCCGAGAAGCGATCCGGTGGCAAGTATCGAATCGACGCCGGTCTGCGGCGTGGAGATGAGAAACGACACCGTAGCGGCACGCGAGGCACCCTCGCGGCGCATGGACATGGCCGTAGGTATAACCCCGCACGAACACAAAGGCAGGGGCGCACCGAACAACGCGGCCAGGGCCACCGACCGGAAATCGTTGCCCGACAGATATTTCGAATAGACGCGCTGCGGCACGAAGGCATGCATCACGCCGGCGATGAAAAATCCCAGCAGCAGATACGGCGACATCTCGCCCAGAAGCTGAATGAACGGAATCAGATACTCTTTCATATACTGCGAACTTAAAAAAACACTCACAAAGCTGAACCGGCCGCCCGACGTCCGGAATCGGCCTTACGGCGCGGTCCGGTGCGACGGACCGGCCGCCGGCTCCCCGACATTGCAAAGGTAGCTCACGCGGCCATCGCCTGCGTTACACTATTTTCTGAATAATTTAACGAGAAACAACATTCGGATGTTGCGTCCGGCAACCACGACGGTCGCATGCGGCGACACCTGCTCCGGCGCGGAGACCCGTTCCGCGGACCGCGGCACGCACCGATGCAAGCATAAAGCGGACGGTTTCCTCCAAAAATAAACCGCAGTACGCCCGCGGCGGGTTTAACGATTGAAATAAAATCATTAATTTTGCGACAATGAATTTCACCGACGAGATATATAATATCCATACCGACGGACAGTTCGAGGCCGCGGCGCTGGAGCTGTTCCGTTTTCAGGCGGAGCGATGCGCGCCGTATGCGCGTTATCTGCATCTGCTCGGCATAGATCCGGCGACCATCGACCGCACGGAACGCATACCGTTCCTGCCCATCGAACTGTTCAAGACGCAGGACATATACTGCGGCGACAGGCCTCCGCAGAAGATATTCACTTCGAGCAACACCGGCGGCACGACTCCGTCGCGACACATGATGGCCGATCTCGGCATTTATGAACGCACCTTCACCGAGGCGTTCGAACGATTCTACGGACCGGCCGGAGGATGGAGCATCTACGGCCTGCTGCCCAACTATCTGCAGCGCGAGGGTTCGTCGCTGGTCTACATGGTCGACAGACTGATAAAACGCTGCGGAAGCGGAGGATTCTATCTCGACGAATACGAAAAGCTGCTCGACGACATGGCACGCGACCGCAAACCAAAGATACTGCTCGGCGTAAGCTACGCATTGTGGGATCTGGCCGAACGTCATGCCCCGAGGCTGACCGGCACAGTGGTGATGGAGACCGGAGGCATGAAGGGCCGCCGCAGGGAATTGCCCAAAGCCGAATTTCACGCCATACTCACCGGAGCGTTCGGCGTGGAGCGCATACACTCCGAATACGGCATGGCCGAACTTACGTCGCAGGCCTACTCCACGGGGGAGGGGGTGTTCCGCACACCGGCATGGATGCGCATCATGGTGCGCGACGTCAACAATCCGCTGCACACGCTGCCGGCCGGGTCGCGCGGCGCAGTGAACATTATAGATCTGGCCAACATATACTCGTGCGCGTTCATCGCGACGCAGGACGTGGGCTGCGCATTTGCCGACGGCTCGTTCACGATAGAGGGACGGCTCACCGGAGCCGACATCAGAGGCTGCAATTTACTCATACAATAACGACGACGAAAATGAAAAAGGTTGCATTCGTACCGATAAGGCTCAACAGCCAGCGCGTGGCGGGAAAGAACCTGCGCCTGCTGGGCGGACGACCGCTTATGACATACATCCTCGAAGCGCTGCGCAACGCCGGCCGCATCGACGAGGTATACGTATATTGCAGCAATCCCGAAATCGCTCGCCATCTGCCCGAAGGAGTCCGGTTCCTGCAACGCAGCGAGGCGCTCGACTCCGACCGGACACTCGGCGCCGAAATATACGACGCATTCACCCGGGAGGTGGACGCCGACATATACGTTCTGGCCCACGCCACCTCGCCGTTCATACGCAGCGCCACTATCGACAACGCCGTAGCCCGCGTGGAGAGCGGTACGTACGATTCGGCGTTCAGCGCCGAATGCATACGCACTTTCGCATGGTACGGAGGACGCACACTCAACTACTCGCCCGAACGCGTGCCGCGCACGCAGGATCTGGAACCGGTCTACGTGGAGACGTCGGCATTCTTCGTATTTCGCCGCGAGGTGTGGCGCGACATGCACCGCCGCATCGGAAGCCGCCCGTACATGGCCGTCACCGACCGCATCGAGAGCATGGACATAGACTATCCCGATGATTTCACACTGGCCGAGGCCATAGTCGCGGCAGGATTGCACAATAAATAAACACACCGCCGCGAAATATCGGCTTACCGGCCACCGCACGCTTTCCGGGAAGCATGCGGTGGCACGAATATTCTGTCGCCGACATCTTCGAGGAGAATTTATTCGAGATAAATGAGACGGTCGGCCCGTCCGTATATCCTTAATTATCAGCGTCTGTCTTGCCCCGGTCCCAACGCAGCGGATAATGGGCCTGTGCGTTGTTGCGTGTCTGGCACAAATTGCCCGAACCGCCGAAATTGCCAGAATAATAAAATTACTTACCAACAAATCTCTGCATTGTGCCATCTTTTCATTACCCTCCCCGCATAAAATTAAATTCACATATATTCTTTTTCGTCACATATGACAGATTTATTATATATTTGTATATCCTAACACTCGTAACCATGAAACACACGATTATCTCCCTTGCCATAACGATAGTGGCAGCCGTTGCCATGACACCCGCGGCGGCGCAGAAAGATTACAAATTCGGCAAAGTAACCAAGGCGGAACTGCTCCGCACCGACTTTCCCGACATCGCCGACGGCGCGAAGGTGATCGTACTCGATGAGATTGTCGAAGCGCACATGACAGCAGAATCGGTACCTACACGCGAAGCCTATGTATACAAATTCATGCGATACATGGAGTCTTTCTGCACGACGAAATATAAAATAGTCACAACACAGGGATCGCATAACGCAAAGATAACGATCACGTTTGCCGTGAACGAGTACCCCGATACCGGCCGCATGAAAGCAAGGCTCTACATGTTACGCGACAATCGAATCTCGAAAAGGGATGTTTCGTTCAAAGAGGCTGAACAGACCACACTCGCCGACGGAACGCGATGCATTACATTCGCCCTGCCCGATGCAGCGGACGGCGACATATTCGAATGTTCATTCGTAAAACTGGTCAATCTGTCGAAAGCCGAGGCATACGACCTGCCGATGCAGCGGGAAATTCCCGTTTTAAATATAAAATACAGTCTGTCCGCGCCGTTCTGGCACCCGAACAACAGTATTGTCGTCAACGACAGAACAATCGTCAAGGAGAGAAGAACCTCGGGGCCGGTAACCTTTACCATGAACCCATGGAACGGCGATGTAGAACCCACAATGGCCTTGATCGACATGAAGCATAATGTGCGGCGCAAATATCACAGCCGTATATCGGATATTCATATCTACGAGGCTGGCAACATTCCGGCCCTCGGATCATCGGATGCCGAAGCGATCAGGGTAAGGCTCGTACTCGACCCAAAGGAGTACGAAACGTATGAAAGCGGCGACAAGAAGGTCGTCGTGAAGTAATGCCGGCGTAAAGCTGTTTGAACTTTACATACAAAAACAAAACACATTCGTATTAACGTTATGCGCAAAATAAATACGAAAATACCAACCATCAACACCTCACACCCATGAAACACACGATTATCACCCTTGCCATAACGATAGTGGCAGCCGTTGCCATGACACCCGCGGCGGCGCAGAAAGATTACAAATTCGGCAAAGTAACCAAGGCGGAACTGCTCCGAACCGACTTCCCCGACATTGCCGACGGCGCGAAAATGATCGTACTCGATGAATACATCGAGGCGAATTTGAGAAATACCGTAGAGTGGTACAACTCGGTTTCAAGTTCACTTGGATATAGTGTATACATCAGGACAATAGATTTTTATGACACCAAAAAGGTTAAAATTATTGAGCCGGCGGCCTCAGGCGATACGGAAATATCATTTACGTTGACAAGCAATGAAAAACTTGTATCCGGACAGGTAAAGGCCATACATTACTCTTTGCACAATAATAGTCTTGTAAAACACCATTATTCAGCTAAAGACATAAAACAAACCGATTTGGCAGATAAAAGTACGCGTTATTCATTCATTATACCCGCAACCCGTGCAGGTGATGTTTTCGAGTTTACATACTCGAAGCGTATAGACCTCTCGGATGCAGAATCTTATGACCTGACTTTGCAGCAGGATATACCGGTACTCGACATTCGATGTGACTTGGCATCTCCGAGAAAAGATGATGACATCGACATGCTTAATGATTTTTATAAAAGTTTTTTCCGCATCGGAAAGTATCAGATAAGTAAACTAACATCAGCAGGAATGAAACCCTACACCAAACATGTGCGGATATATAACAACGGTGCCCGCCTCAGCAATAATAAGTATGAGGTTATTTTAAGTGACATATTCACCTACGAGGCCACCGATCTGCCGGCAATTACCGATGAACAGGACGGCGAGATAGCGAATATAAGAATTATATTCAATGCAGTGACGAGGGACGACGATGGATGGCCGACGACGAGATAGCGAAGACAAGGGTTATATTCAATGGCGACAATCCGGAATAGACCCTCTCGCGGCACAACCCTCGGATCATCGGATGCCGAAGCGATCAGGGTAAGGCTCGTACTCGACCCAAAGGAGTACGAAACGTATGAAAGCGGCGACAAGAAGGTCGTCGTGAAGTAATGCCGGCGTAAAGCTGTTTGAATCCTGCGAACCGACGTATGTTAAAGATATAGTTTGGTAGAAAACACTTTTCCACCAAACTATATGTATTATATACAAACGGATTGTAACCCCTGTCCGCGCGCCACGTCCTGCATCATCGCCGCGGAGGTTGCTGCACCTGCACGCACGGCTCCGCAGAGTAGTTAAATATTAAGACCGAATAACGTGATGGATTGCGAAAAACGAAACGATTTCCTCCGATATACGTGATTTGTAAAAGTTTTTGAGTTTTCATGCGGGAATATTCGCTGTTTTTTATTTAATTTTGTATGTGAAAAATGATTGCCGACCAACCAAACCGTTAACTGAAATTATATGAAGAAAGCGACTGTCATCATTGCATCCCTGCTCTTCTGTGCCGCCGTGTCGGCGCAGCCTCAGTTGGGCAAGGACAAAATCGAAGATGTTATCGCCGCAATGACACTTCATGAGAAGATCAATCTGCTCCATGGCTGCGGCATGGCCATGGGCACTGACGTTAAATTTCCCGGTACCGCCGGTAGCACCTATGCCATCCCGCGTCTGGGAATTCCCTCTGTCTATATGGCCGACGGTCCGCATCGTCTGGTCATGGCTCCGACGCGCGATTTCGATTCGCGGGTGTACAATACCACCGAACTCCCGTCGGAACTCACCGTCGCATCGGGTTTCGATGCCGATGCCGCATACGCTGCCGGCCAGCTCATCGGACAGGAGGTCAGCGACTACGGTCTGGACATACTTCTCGCCCCGGGCATAAACATCCTGCGTACGGCGCTCGGCGGCCGCAACGGCGAGTATTATTCCGAAGACCCTGTCCATGCCGGCGTCATAGCGGCCGCTTATATCAATGGAGTGCAGAGCCGGAATGTCGGCGTGGCATTGAAACACTACGCCGTGAACAATCAGGAGACCAACCGCAACGCCAATGATGCCATCGTGTCGGAGCGCGCCCTGCGCGAGCTTTATCTGCGCAACTTCGAAATTGCGGTCAAACACTCCGCCCCGTGGAGCATAATGACCTCCTACAATAAGGCCAACGGCAATTACGTGTGCGAGGACCGCCGCATGTGCGAGGACATCCTGCGCGGAGAATGGGGGTACAAGGGCCTTGTGATGAGCGACTGGAACGCAGGCCGCAATCCGGTGGCCTCCATTCAGGCGGGCAACGACATGCTCCAGCCGGGGCAGGACCGCCAGAGGGCGGCCATACTCGAGGCGGTGCAGAACGGTACTCTCGATATGGCATTGGTCGACCTGAGCGTAAGACGTGTGCTGGAGTTCGTGCTTAAATGCAACACCTTCAAGGCATACGAATATCCTAACGAGACCGATCTGAAAGCACACTCGAAGCTCGTCCGTGAGATCGGAGCGAACTCAGTGGTCCTGCTCAAGAACGAAGGTGCGGTCCTCCCTATGGATGGAGTGAAGAATATCGCGCTTTACGGTACGACAAGTTACGATATAGTTCCCGCCGGCATGGGCTTCGGAGCCACGGGCCACGGTTACTACTGCGTGAGCCTCGTCGAGGGCCTGCGCAACGCCGGATACAATGTCGACAAGAGCCTTATCATGCCGTACAAAAAGCATATCGACGCCCAGAACAAGCAGAATTATCCCAACGGTCTGCCTCCTTTCAGCATCACCGCCCCTATCCGCGCCGACGAGTTCGTGCCTGACGCCGGGATGCTGGAGGCTAATGTCCGGAATAACGACATGGCCATAATCACTCTGGGCCGCGCATGCGGAGAGGGTGCCGACCGCAAAAAGGAGCACTTCTATCTCACCGAGAACGAAGCCGCGATGATAAAGGCGGTCGCGGATTCATACCATGCCGCCGGCAAGAAGGTCGTCGTCCTTCTGAATGTGGTCAGCGCCATAGAGACCGCCTCGTGGAAGGACAGTGCGGATGCCATCCTCTGCATTTTCCAGCCGGGTTGCGAGACCGGCAATGCCGTGGCCGATGTTCTCAGCGGCAAGGTGAATCCTTCAGGCCGTCTGCCGCAGACATTTCAGGTTGACTATGGCGATGCTCCGGCCGACAAGAACTTCCCTTACGACTACACTTTCGACATGAGCGCATTCTCGCGCGCATTCAGCGGCGGCAGCGCAAAGGATGCAGCCGAACGTGCGCAGCGTCAGTCCGAACCCGAACTTAAGAAGAATGTAGACTATACGAATTACGAGGAGGGAATCTATGTGGGTTACCGCTGGTTCACTACCTACAATCAGCCGGTAAGCTATCCTTTCGGTTTCGGTCTGTCGTATACCGAGTTTTCATACGAGCTTGAAGGCGCCGCCATGGACAGCGACAACTGTCGTGTCGAGGTCAAGGTGACGAACACCGGAACAAAAGCCGGCCGCGAAGTGGTGCAGGTGTATGTGAACGCGCCGAAAGGCAGTCTGGATAAACCGGCGCGCGAGCTCAAGGCCTTTGCGAAAACCGGACTTTTGCAGCCGGGGGAGAGTCAGACTCTCATTCTGGACTGGGAAACCGCCCTTAACGCATCGTTCAATGAGAAGAAAGGCAAGTGGGATCTTGCCAAGGGCAAGTACACGTTTATGGTCTGCAAGGACGCCCAAAGCGATCCGGTGCTGACATCCGTTGTAAAGTATTGATACGAACATGTAACTAACATTTTTTAACCAACTGCAGATTACGATAAGATGAAAAGGATTCTTTCTTTGATTGCGGGCCTCGTGCTGGTAGCCGCGGCCGCAAACGCTCAGGAATTGAGCAATTTCTCTTTCGGACGCGGTCCGAAGGTCGTTTCTCCGGAAATCAATGGCGACAAGACCACATTCCGCCTGAATGCCAACTATGCGACGGTCGTCAATCTCGTAGGCGCATGGATGGAGAATCCGTATGGCGCCGGCGTGCCCATGACCAAGGGCGAGGGAGGCGTTTGGGAGATCACCATCGACACTCCCGCTCCGGAGATATATACATATAGCTTCGTCGTCGACGGCGTGACGATGAACGACCCTCTCAATGTGTTCGTGCAACGTGACGGCAACCGCTACCTGAGCATGCTTCTGGTTCCGGGCGAGCGTACCGAGAACTACAAGGAGGCGAACCAGCACGGCACCGTTACCCACTGCTGGTACCACAGCAACATTCTCGATATGGACCGCCGTCTTACCGTCTACACCCCCTATGGCTATGAGAATGGAAAGGAGAAGTACCCCGTTCTGTATCTGCTCCACGGAGCCGGAGGCGATGAGGAGGCATGGTCGTCGATGGGACGCGCCGCACAGATTCTCGACAACCTCATCGAGAAAGGTCTTGCCAAGCCTATGATCTGCGTCATGCCTAACGGCAATCCCAACCAGATGGCCGCCCAGACTCTCGGCCTGCCCGCGGGCGAGTTCGACTGGAGTCGACAGGAGATGCGTACCAGCTATGTCCGCAGTCTGTGCGAGGAGATCGTTCCCTTCATCCAAAAGAACTATCGTGCTATCGCAAAGCCGGAGTTCCGTGCTATTGCCGGTCTGTCAATGGGTGGCGGTCATACCATCTCCGCCTCTACGATGTATCCGGAAATGTTCGACTATATCTGTCCTTTGTCGGCAGCCGGAGCAATGACCCCGGAGGATGCCGCAGCCTTGAAGAAGGCGGGTGTGAAACTCTACTGGCTGGCCTGCGGCAACACCGATTTTCTGTGGAAGGGCAGTCTTGACCTGAAAAAGACACTCGAAGACGTCCATATGGACAACTTCGTGTTCTTCGAGAGCGAGGGAGGCCACGTGTGGAGTAACTGGCGCCTGTATCTCAATACATTCGCACCGCTGCTCTTCAAATAATCCGCCGCGAGTCCGACTCGTTTCAGTCGGAAGATATTCGGATAAAAACAATCATGGCAGACTGAACTTACCGTCAGTCTGCCATGTAAATAACGGGGCAATGATGTCAAAATTAGCGACATGAAAGTCATCGTGGAATGATTCATCAATTAACCGGCTATGACATACTCAAGAACCCGGAATTATCTATTTTAGACTTGTCGTATTTCTTGCGACTCGATAGAGCTGCACGGGTTGCAGCCTCGCCCCGCAAACTACCTGAAAAAACAAAAATCTTTCGCAGGGGAGGGCATTTTGGCCTTATCAAATCCGAATATATACGTTTCCGCATCCGTCTCAACAAATCTATGCTGATCAGTTAAGTTATAGTAAGGGCTTTAATACGAAGTGGCCCCGCGACTATAACGGTGTGATCCTGTCCGCACAGAAATTTTTCCGGCGGCATTTTCCGCAATATACACCGTGCCAGACGGCATCGAGCTGGTCAGCGGCTGCATCGACCAGCACAGGATCGTCGGTTATGATACCCGCCTCGAAATTGCGCTTGCTGTCACTTTTCATGCCGAGACCCGCTCCCGTCAGATTCGCCGAACCGATGTAGGCCACCTCGCAGTCGAAGACCAATATCTTGAAATGTACACGCGGGCACAACCGGCGTTCCAGACGGCTCCACAGAAGCGGATATTTGTCGAAATCGTCAGCGAAATTACGTCCCGGCTCCTTGGCATGAATCAACCGTACCTCGACACCGCGTCGGATAAGTTCCTCCAACTCCTTCAGCAGCGGCACGGAACCGCGGCCTTCTCTGACATATAGATCCTTGATGTCGGCCGTGCCGATCCAAAGGTATCGCTGCACCTGCCGGATGCGTTCGACAACCTCGGTATAGTGGGATTCATTTGCGACGTAGCGTATCATTTCTGGTAATAGTGTAAAAAGGGAACGGTACAGCCCCCCCAAAAAAAAGAAAAGGAGCGAACTCT
>CAZFIN010000025.1:0-21298 GCA_964519525.1 uncultured Alistipes sp.
TAACAAAAATAATCACAAAAACATCTTTCAAGAGAATAAGACGATATTCTGATTGGTTTTGTAAACATCAATAAATAAGTCCGTTAAATTCTTTTAGGTAGTTGTTGTATTCTCTTGGTTTACCGCTTTATTCTTTTCCCTTTTGTTCGGCAGAAATCGTACACTTGTTTCAGTAACGGTCGCTTCATATAGTGATGTTTTGCCGTGTGGCTTTCCTGAACTTCCATTACTATATTCAGCCCATTGCGATTACAAAAAGCTGCCGGTCCCGATATCATCCAGCGCAAGGTAACTGTTCGGAAAGTCCGCTATCCGGTCGAAGGTCTTGCGGCTTCCGCCTGCCTCGAACCGATATTTCCCGTCTGCCATAAAATCACCCTGCTTGGGCATTGTCGATGCAATATAATAAACTCTTTTAGAAAAGCGAATTTTATGCAAAATATATCTTTTGAAAAGGTGTTTGGTGATAAAAGCACAATTATTTACTGATAAAAAATTATTGGAACATTTGCATGTCTAAAAAATTAGACCTTTTTTGTACAAACAAAACAAATGCTATGCCTACTATTGATATATATTCTCCTCTTGAAATATTTGGACTTCGTTTCTTCTTTTACTCTAACGAACACCACCCGATTCATGTTCATGTTGAGGATGGAGGTAACGATGCAAAGGTCGAAATTGCAACTCGCAATGTGGTCTATAATCGAGGATTAGAACCTCAAAAGTTAAAAAAAGCAATTCGATTGATAGAGTTGTATGATATGGAGATTATCAAAGCATGGTATGATTATTTCGATAAAGAGCAAATAAAATAACTGATATTTAGAAGATTGTCAAAAATTAGTTTAGCGATGGTAACATATGTGTTATCACTGATGTCGGGAAGGTTTACCACAAAGCGTTAGAACTCTTCCCAACCTTAAAAACGCTTTCGCAGTACAGCGTAAGCAGTATCAAATCAACAAACTTGACGATGCCGTGCGATGGGTCGAGATAGATGAAGATATTCACATATCTAATCTGACCGATGGGGTTCAACCCGTCGAAAATGCTATTGCGGATATATTCCGCAAATTCCCCATATTAATGTATCGGGGTTGCACGTACACTCGATATGCACAAGAGCTTACTTTCCCAATATATTATGGTACAAAAAACATCCGAGAAGCGAGAGACGGAAATTATCAACGCGCTACGGGAGATAAGGTCATCAATTGGCAAATATATAAATTGCCAATCTGAACGCTATATTTATATTTGTTTGTAACGGCAACAATTTAATTAACAGCCATTTTATTCGCATCTGTTTTCATTCGGCATTTGATGCGAATCAATCATTTTATAATTTCGAATACGGCCCCGGACTCACGAACAAAAATCGCTAACGGTTAAACAGTTAACCTGTTAGCGATTTTTGTTCGGGCGGATTGTTCCCGACATGCCGCAGGACCTTTTATGCTGTAAATGAATGAAATTTTCCGGTATCATTTGCCGGACCAAGAAAAAATATTTACTTTTATACACGAAAACGCAGCATTGTTACAAGACTCCGCAATTTACCGGGTCCGTACACCACCCTGCCAACCCGCTTGAATTTGAAGATATACGGTCATATCACAGCCTTTCTGCTTGCGGCGCTGCTTTTTGCCGCGGCGGAAAGCGTGCACGCGGCACCTATGGGACGCGACGACTACATCTTCTCCGAGATCGACCACCGGCAGGGGCTGTCGCACAGTTCGGTGATCTGCATCTACAAGGACGACTCCGAACTGATGTGGTTCGGCACCTACGACGGTGTCAACTGTTTCGACGGCACACGAATGGAGATTTTCCGCACCGATCTGTCGCACTCCAGCTCGCGCACGCTGGACAACAACGTGATATACGGCATCATGAAGGCCGACGGCGACAATCTGTGGATCTCCACGCAGTTGAGCGCAGCCCGGTTCTCGCGCACCGAGAAAGTGGTGGTCGCCAATTACAGGCTGACCCCCGATGCCGTCCTGCGCTCCAATTCGCACGGCGACACGTGGATGATCGGCACCGACAGTCTCTGCTTCTACAATACGCGCCACGAACGGTTCGAGGGGCTCGAAAAGCTCGGGCTGCATTGCACCGACCCCGCCTCGCACGCCTTCGTGACCGGCGACGGCGAGCTGTGGCTCTTTCCCGACTCCGACTCGGGCGACCTCTACAAAATAGCCATCGACGGTTTCGACAGCGACGGCGGTCCGGCCATTCCCTCCGTAACCAAGCAGAGATTCCACCCCAAGCCCGTCGAGTCCATCTTCCATGACGACGACACCTCGTTCTGCTTCATCGACTCCGACAAGAACCTCTACATCTACGACGTGTGGCGGCAGACCAAGGTGTTCATCCGCAACATCGAGCCGCTGCTGGCGCGCTACGGCCCCATCGCCGGCGTGGCACCGTTCTACGAGGACTTCGTCATAGCGTTCCGCACCAACGGACTTGTGCGGCTCAACGCCACCTCGGCCTACGAGGAGGAGGTCATCGACCGCAACCTGCGCATCTTCTGCCTGCGCAAGGATGCCGGGCAGGGGGTGCTGTGGATCGGTGTCGACGGCCGCGGCGCCATGATGTACGCCAAGCGGCACACCATAGCCACCAACCTCATGATGCAGCGCCTGTCGCCCAACTTCACGCGTCAGGTGCGCTCCATCATGACCGACCGCCGCGGCGACCTGTGGGTCGGCACCAAGGGCGACGGACTGATCCACATACGCGATTACGCCGGGGGCGTCAACCCCGACAAATGCACCGTATACTACGCAGAATCGCGGCAGCCGGCCAGAACCTACGTCCGCGAGAATACCGAGTTTCAGGTCTTCGCGCTCCGGCAGAGCCGCCACATGGACGGATTCTGGATCGGGTCGGGTCCTTCGGGCATCTACTACCGCATGACCGACGACACGCAGCTGCACCGGCTGAACCTGCCTCCCGGGCCACCTGTCGAGGAGGTGCACGCGTTCCACGAATCCGGCGACACGGTGCTTTACGTGGCGGCGGCGCGCGGCGGTCTTCACCGGCTGACGCTCGACCGCTCGGGCGGCACGCCGCGCGTCAGCGACCGCACCCAGTTCCGCTTTTTCCACCGCCAGCACGAAATAAGCACATTCTTCTCCATGATCTCCGACGGCGATTCGGTGCTGTGGTTAGGAAGCCGCGAACAGGGGCTGGTGCGTTTCGAGACCGCCACCGCCAACTACGACGTCTACTCGCTGCGCGAGCTGCTCGGCCGGCCCGTCGACGACGTGCTGTGTCTGGCCCGCACCTCCGACGGCGCGCTGCTGGCCGGCACTACGGCGGGCATGGTGTCGCTGCGCTTCGACGGCCGCAAGGTGGTCGGGGCCCGCTACGTCGGCCGCGAGGACGGTCTGCTGAACGACATGATACACGGCATCAGCGAGGACGCCGACGGTTCGCTGTGGCTGAGCACCAACAAGGGACTCATCAAGTACAACCCCTCGACCGTTTCGTCGCATACCTATTATTATAGCGGCGGCGTGCAGGTGGGCGAGTTCTGCGACGACGCCTACTACAAATGTCCTTACACGGGCCGGCTCTTCTTCGGCGGTGTCGACGGTCTGCTCTATGTCGACCGCGACGGCTCCGGCGACCGCGAATACTACCCCGACATACTGCTGCGCGGCGTGGAGTTCGGACGCGAGCCCGCCGATCTGGCCGCACTTCTCACCGACGGCACGCTGCGTTTCCGGCACACGCACGAGGAGCTGGCGCTGAAATTCGCCGTGCCCGACTACATCTCGGGCTCGCGCATCGAGTACTCGTGGATGCTCGAAGGCCACGACAAGGAGTGGACGCGCTTCGGATCGTCGTCCGAGGTGTTCTACCGCGGCCTGCCGGCAGGCCGCTACACGTTCCGGATCCGCTACCGCAAGGATATCTTCGACACCGACTTCCGGAATCTTACGATCCCCATACACATCCTTCCGCCGTGGTACCGGACCGTCGCGGCGCGCACGGCCTTCGCCGCCATCCTCGCCGCCGCAGTTTTCGCCGCGGCAGCGTCGTTCCAACGGGCCAACCGCCGCCGGCGCCTTATGGGACGGCTGCGGCAGTGCGAACATGCCGACAGCGAAGGACTCCAGTCGGCCGCCGCCGTCCGCGACCGCGAGTCGGTCGCCGGACTCACCGCCGTCTACCGCATCTGCGAGGCGCTGCGGAACGAGAACCTTCCGGCCGACCGCCAGTCGAGGGCCATGGACCGTGTACGCGAGATAATCACGTCGCTGCTGTGGCCTTACGGGCTCGCAGACCGCGGCGACGATCAAAAATTCCCTCCCCCTCCACCCGGGCTGCAATTTACCGTCGCAGGCCCCACCGCCATTAAAGATACGGCCGACGAGGCCTTGGCGTTGCTGCTCGGCCGCGGCGTCGACGTGAGCAATGTGGAGACTGCCATACCCGCCGACCTGACGTTCCCCATCTTCCGGAACGCTTTCCGCATGCTTTTCGTCTACGTCGGTCTTGTCGCCGCAGGCAGACGCTTCTTCATCTCGGCCGCCGTCGAGGATTCGAAGCTGACACTCGTGTTCCGCAGCACGAGGAGCAGCGTGGTGCGGAACCTGCGCGACGGTCTGACCGACGGACGCGCCCCGCTGCCTCCCGCCGCGGGACGCCACACCGACACGGCATTCGAGATCGGCGTGCTTCGCAATTTCATCGTACAGGCCATGCAGCAGTCGGCGCCGGCAATCGTCTGCGACGACGAGCGGTCGGAACTGCGCATGACGTTCGCCCCGGTCAGCGGCGAGGAGCCCGACGACGACCGCAGGACCGTCCTCATGCTGGAGGACCGCGACGAGATGTACTGGTTCGTGAGCGAGATGCTGGACTCGGGCTATGTCGTCCGTCAAGTGCGCAGCATACGTCAGGCCATGGAGTTCATGGAGCACACACGGCCCGCGGCATTCCTCGTCGACATGAACATGTACGGCAGCGCGGGCGACGCATTCATGGAACTGCTCGGCCACAACCGGACGCTGCCCGCACACACGGCCTTCGTCCCGCTGCTTACGTGGAAGGTGCCCTACTCCGTCCGCCGCGACATGGTGCTGCACGCCGACGCATACGCGGTGCTGCCCTACGACATAGTATACCTGCGCGAGATACTGCACAAGGCCGTCTACGGCCGCATAGCCGCCGAATCGAGGTCGGCCGACATGGCCGACATGTTCACCTGCACCACGGGCGAACAGCTCGACTTCATCCGCCGCATGGTGGCCGTGGTCGAGCAGAACATCGACCGCGAGAACTTCAGCACCTCGTTCATCGCCGACAGTCTGGCCATGAGTCCGCGACAGTTCTACCGCCGTTTCAAGGAGGTGTCGAACTGTCCGCCCGCCATGTTCATCAAAAACTACCGTCTGGAGAAGGCGGCCGCCCTTCTGGTCGAGACCGACATGCCCATAAAGGAGGTGATGGACCGCATCGGCATCACCAGCCGGTCGTACCTCTACCGCGAGTTCGCGGCCAAATACGGCACAACCCCGAGCGACTACCGCAACGCGCGCGGAAGGGCCTTCGACGAGGCGGTAAACGACGGCGAACAGTGGTAAGAACTGTGCACTTTCCTGCCGCGCCAATCGGCGCGAATACCCCCCCCCTCACATCGTAAAACACTGACAATCAACGCGCAATTTATTAAATTATTTATCAAACGTGTGCACTGTCCGGCCATACCCTAAATTCCTGCAAGATTGGCGCGATAGAGAACACGGGGCAGTTTATTTCATCATAATTTCGCGATCGAAACCTACTTAATCTTTTTATTAACTAAACCTGAAATTATGAGGAAATGGTTTGAAACGGTTAAACATTTTGCCATGCCATTATGTTTACTATTTGCTCTGCTCGGCGGCATTCGTGCCGTGCACGCTCAGGATAAGACTATCACTGGTCGCGTCACGAACGAGAAAGGCGAGTTTATGAACGGAGCCACCGTCATGGAGGTCGGTACGACGAACGCCACCGTCGCCGACGCCAACGGTCAGTACACGCTCAGGCTCAAGAATGCCAATGCTCTTGTCGAGTATGCGTTCCTCGGCTACAAGTCGCAGGAGATACGCGTAGGCGCACAGAAAGTGATCGACGTGGTGCTCGTCGAGGATGTGTCGACGCTCGACGAGCTCGTCGTCGTGGGTTACGGCCGCCAGCGCAAGGTGTCGGTCGTAGGCGCCCAGTCGGCCCTGCGTGCCGAGGACATCAAGATCCCGACCGGCAACCTGTCGTCGGCCATCTCGGGCCGTATCGCGGGTGTGGTTTCGGTACAGCGCAGCGGCGAGCCGGGCCACGACGATTCGGACATCTGGATCCGCGGTATCTCCACCCTCGCGGGACAGAACTCGAAGCCCCTCATCCTCGTTGACGGTGTCGAGCGCAGCTTCAACAACATCGACCCCGAGGACATCGACTCGTTCACCGTGCTGAAGGACGCCTCGGCCACCGCAGTCTACGGCGTGCGAGGCGCCAACGGCGTTATCATCATCAAGACCAAGCCCGGCAAGGTAGGCAAGCCCTCGATCGCGATGGACTACTACGAGAGCTTCACCCGCATGACCAACGTGCCCAAGATGGCCGATGCCTATACTTATATGGCCGTGGCCAACGAGGCTTACGCCAACGCCCATCCCAACTCGGCGCCGCTCTACACGCCCGAGTACATCGAGGCCACGAAGAAGGCCCACGGTCTGGCCGCCAACGACAACCCCCGCATGTACAACGAGTATCTCTACCCCGCCGTCAACTGGATGAAGGAGATATTCAAGGACTGGGGCCACAACCGCCGTGCCAACGTCAGCATCCGCGGCGGTCTGCCCAGCGCCAACTACTACGTGTCGCTGAGCTACTACAACGAGGTGGGTATGACTCGCAACTTCGAGCTCGAGAACTATAACACCGAAATGAACTATGACCGATACAACTTTACTTCGAACGTCAATCTGAAACCCACCAAGACCACTACCGTCGACGTAGGCTTCAACGGTTACCTTTCGGCCGGTCACTACCCGCAGCAAAGCGCGGCGTCGCTCTTCTCGTCCTCGATGGAGATCAACCCCGTCTACCTGCCCAAGACCATGCCCGACGGCACGCTTTCGGGCATAAGCCCCAACGGCGACATGCGCAACCCCTACATGGACCTCGCGCAGCGCGGTTACTATCAGGAGTTCAAGAACACGCTCAACTCGAACATCCGCGTGACTCAGGATCTGGGCTTCACCAGCTGGAGCGAGGGTTTCAACATCTCGGCACTGGTGGCGTTCGACGCCTACAACTCGCGCACGCTCAACTACAACCGCTGGGACGACATGTTCTACTTCGCCGGAAGCAAGGACCCCCAGACCGGCCTGTGGCTTGAGGACAGCATGTTCGACGACGAGGGCAACTACCGCAAGACCCGCGTGCGTCAGGGCAATCAGGCCCTCGACTTCAGTCAGAGCTCGGGTGCCAACCGCACCACCTACTTCGAGGCGTCGCTCAACTACGACCGCACCTTCGGCAAGCACCGCGTAGGCGGCCTGCTGCTCTACAACCAGAAGGTATACCGCGATCTGACCACGAGCGACAAGATCAACTCGCTGCCCTACAAGAACAAGGGTTACGCAGCGCGTCTGACCTACTCTTACGACGACCGCTACCTGATCGAGGGCAACGTCGGCATCAACGGTTCGGAGAACTTCTCGCCCGACAACCGCTACGGTACTTTCCCCGCGCTCGGTCTGGGCTGGGTCATCTCGAACGAGTCGTTCTGGGGCGACGAGAACCCCGTATCGTACTTCAAGCTGCGTTACACGCTGGGCTGGGTAGGTAGCGACACCACCACCGACCGCCGCTTCATGTATCAGGGCATCATGGGTTCGAGCGGCATCTACGGCAACCGCTTCGGCGAATCTTACGGTCTGACCAGCGGCTGGAGCATCCTCAAGTACGGCGTGGACGTCACGTGGTCGCGCTCGCGCAAGCAGGACCTCGGTATCGACATCAACTTCCTCGACGACCGTCTGACGTTGACCGTCGACCTGTTCAAGGAGCACCGCGACAAGATCTTCCTGCGCCGCCGTGTCATCCCCGAGTACGCCGGTTTCGTCGAGAATCCCTACGCCAACCTCGGCATCGTGGACAACAAGGGTATCGACGCCCAGCTGCAGTACACGCAGCCCATCGGCAAGAAAGTGTTCCTGACCGTGCGCGGAAACTTCACATGGAACAAGGACACCATCGTCGAGGACGACTCGCCCGTACCCGCCTATCCGTGGCTCGAGACCCGCGGCACCAACGTCAACGGCCGCTGGGGCTACATCGCCGACGGACTCTTCACCAGTCAGGAGGAGATCGACTCTTACGGCGTCGAGCAGTTCGGCAAGCTCTATCCGGGCGACATCAAGTACCGCGACCTCAACGGCGACGGCCGCATCGACGAGAACGACAAGACGCTCATCGGTCAGGGCGACGTTCCGCAAATCTACTACGGTTTCGGCTTCGACCTTCAGGTCCACAACTTCTCGGTCAGCGCGCTGTTCCAAGGCATAGCCAAGGCCGACCGCTGTCTGGCCGGCCGCTCGATCCACCCCTTCTCGGGTCAGAACGGTCTGGACAACCTGTACAGCAACATCAGCGACCGCTGGAATCCCGAAAACCCGACCGACACCGACGTGTTCTATCCCCGTCTGACCTACACCGGCGAGTCGAACACCAACAACACCCAGACCAGCACATGGTGGCAGAAGGATGTGGGCTTCCTGCGTCTTAAGCACCTCACGCTGTCGTACAAGCTGCCCGAGCGCTGGATGAACAGGTGCTTCCTGAAGGACGCCTCGATCTACGTGATGGGTACCAACCTGTTCACCATTTCGGACTTCAAGCTGTGGGATCCCGAGCTCAACACCAACAACGGAACCAGCTATCCCAACACTTCAAGCTATTCGATCGGTGTAAAGTTCAGCTTCTAACCTTAAATTGCAAGACAATAATTTATGAAAAAGATATTTAAATTAAGCGTACTGGCCCTCACACTGGCCTTCGGTTTGGTCGGGTGCGACTTCTTCGAGGAGATGCCGGGTGTGCAGTTCGACCTGAACGACACTTTCTCGAACCGTCAGAAGACCGAGCAGTTCCTCAACAACATCTACTCGTATGCTCCCGACGACAACACCGGCGAGCGTTTCTACACCAGCTACTCCGACCGTTACGGCGGCATATGGATGGCCGGCTCGATCGAGGCCAACTGGAGCTGGGACTGGCACAACTCTCACAAATGGAACCTCAACCAGACCTCGGCCGCGTCGAGCTACGTGACCTTCTGGTACGACCACTACTATAAGGGCATCAACAAGGCGTCGATCTTCATCCAGAACGTCGACGCCAACCCCGAGCTCACCGATTCCGAGAAGGTGGTATGGAAAGCTCAGGCCCGCGCCCTGCGTGCTTACTACTACTGGAACATCTTCCGCTGCTACGGTCCCGTGGTGATCCTCGGCGATGATCCTGTCGACACGGGCGCCGAACTCAGCTCGCTGCTCCGTGCGCGCAACACCGTCGACGAGTGCATCAAGTTCATAACCGACGAGTTCGAGACCGCCGCCAAGGATCTGCCCGCACGCTACACTGGCGCCAACTACGGCCGCATCGACCGCGGCGCCTGTCTGGCATACAGAGCCAAAGCGCTGCTCTACGCCGCCAGCCCGCTCTACAACGGCAACACCATGTACAGCACCGTGGTCAACCCCGACGGCACCAACCTGTTCCCCCAGACCGAGGACCGCGCCAAGTGGGAGAAGGCCCGCGACGCTTACAAGGCATTCCTCGACGAGTTCGTGCCCGCCTACTACGATCTGCACGTAGTCAAGACGAGCGAGGGCAAGACCGACTTCTACGAGTCGTACCGTCAGATCACCACCGGCTGCTACCTCGACAGCAAGGAGAACATCTTCATCCGCGAGGTATGGCACGGCGAGCTCAACTACGCCATCACCCCGGGTCACCGTCAGACCGACGTAGGTTCGCTCCGCGGCGGTCTGGGACTCGGCACCAGTCAGGAGATGGTCGACATGTTCTTCACCGACAAGGGTCTGCGTATCGTCGACGACCCCGACTACCAGAAGGTGGAGTACGGCATCAACACCGTTCCCACGGCCGACATGTACGGTTCGGAGGAGGATTTCAACGACCCCGTCGTTCCCTCGCGCAACTACTTCAAGAAGAACTCGAACCTCACGCTCAAGCAGTGGGCGCACCGCGAGCCCCGTTTCTACGTCTGCGTGACGTACAACGGATCGACATGGCTCAACACCGAGACCACTGCCGGCGAGCTGACCACCGAGCTCTACTACAACGGCAACTCGGGTAACCAGAAGATGGGGCACGACGCCCCCTACACCGGCTACGGCATGCGCAAGTGCGCACGTTCGAACCGCGAGGAGGGCCGCGACAACCACTACTCGGGCAACATGCGTCTGGCCGAGGTATATCTGAGCTACGCCGAGGCTCTGGCCGAGTGCGGCGACAACAAGACCGCCATCGAGTACATCAACAAGGTGCGCGCCCGCGCGGGTGTTCCCGAGTACGGAACCGGCAAGGACGCCAACGGCTTCGACCGCGTCGACTACGAGCGCCGCGGATACAGCGTCGTCAACCTTGTCCGCCGCGAGCGTCTGGTCGAGCTTTGCTTCGAGTCGGCACGCTTCTTCGACGTGCGCCGCTGGAAGGTTGCCGACATGGCCGTGGGCGACGACTGGATCTATCCCCAGTACCACAAGGGCGGTGAAGGCGGCGACCTCCACGGTCTGAACTACCGCGAGGATGCTCCCAACTTCTTCAAGAAGGTCGGCTTCCAGACGCGTTACTTTCAGGCCCGCCACTACCTGATGCCTATTCCCGATGCCGACGTGCGTCGCAACCCGCAGATGGTTCAGAACTACGACTGGGCCGCTGAGGAGTAAATGCGTGCAGCGGTCGGGTACGGGATCGCGGAATCGCCCCGGTCCCGTACTCCCGCCGCCACTCGCCCACCTCTACGCCGGCCGTCGCGGCGGCGTTTAGGCCGAGAATTTTTTTGGTAATTATGTGCGATTGACTTAATTTTGGCACGCACGAAACCGTTGCTCCGTCCGGTACGGTCTGCTGTTGCAGTGCGCGGGTTCAATCCGTCGAATCTCATTCTTCGTTTTCCCGCCCCGGCATAGCCCGAACTGCATTCGGCTCGGCGCTCGGCTTAATGAAAACGTCGAATTTCATTATTGAATTTTACGGGGACCGGACCGGTGTCCGATCCCCTTTTTACTTAAAAATTACGTATGTTCATCCGAAAATCTCTGTTTCTGTCGCTGACCGTCATGTTCGCAGCCAACGCACACTCGCAGCAACCTGCGTCGTATGTCGATCCGTTCATCGGCACGATAAAGATGGGACACACCTTCCCGGGCGCCTGCGTGCCTCACGGTGCCGTGCAGCTCAGTCCCGACACATCCACTACGCCCCACAACATCGACGGCGTATACCAGACCGACGTCTACCGCTACTGCGCGGGCTACCAGCACGACGATCCGGCCATACTGGGCTTCAGCCACACTCACTTCAACGGAACGGGTCACTCCGATCTGGGCGACATACTCATAGTGCCGCAGACGGGCGAACGCCGTCTGGATCCGGGCAGCGAGACCGACCCCGGTTCGGGCTACCGCACCCGCAAGATTGCCGATTCGGAAAAGGCCGGATCGGGATTCTATGAAGTGACGCTGGAGTCGGGCATCCGCGCCGAGCTTACGGCCACCGAACGCACGGGCGTGCACCGCTACACATTCCCCGCCGGAGCGGCCCAGCGCGTGATCGTCGACCTCGAGCACGGAATCTACAACTACGACGGCAAGACCCTCTGGGCGAGCATGCGCGTCGAGAACGACACGCTCCTGACGGGCTACCGCATCACCAACGGCTGGTCGCGCGAGAACTACACCTATTTCGCCGTCTCGTTCTCGAAGCCCGTAGCGCGCTACGGCTACAAGGACCGCCAGAAAGTCCTCTACTCGGGCTTCCTGCGCAAGTTCAGCCTCAACGAGAATTTCCCCGAAATAGCGGGCCGCAAGGTTGCGGCATGGTTCGAATTCGATCCCGGCGCCGACGACGGCCTCGAAATACGTGTCGCGCTGTCGGCCGTGAGCACCGAGGGCGCGCTGCGCAACCTCCGCGCCGAAACCGGCGGCAAGTCGTTCGACGCCATACGCGCCGAGGCGTTCGGCAAGTGGAACGACGCCCTGTCGATATTCGAGGTGGAGGGCAGCGACGACCAGAAGACCATGTTCTACACCTCGCTCTACCACACGATGATCAACCCGTCGGTCTACATGGACACCGACGGCAGCTACCGCGGTCTGGACCACAACATCCACCGTGCCGACGGCTGGACCAACTACACCGTCTTCTCCGTATGGGACACCTACCGCGCGCTGCATCCGCTGTTCAACCTTACAAACCGCGGGCGCAACGTCGACATGATGCGCTCGATGCTGGCCCATTACGACCAGAGCGTGCACAAGGCCCTGCCCGTGTGGTCGCACATGGGAGGCGAGAACTGGTGCATGATAGGCTACCACTCGGTTTCCACGCTCGCCGACGCCATCGCCACGGGCCAGCCGCTGCCCGCCGGAAAGGCCCTGGAGGCCATGGTGAGCAGCTCGAACGTCCCCTACTACGACGGCATAGACGAGTACCGCCGGCTGGGCTACGTGCCCTACGAGCGCAGCGGCAGCGGCGCCTCGATGACGCTCGAATACGCCTATGACGACTGGACGATCTACAACACCGCCTTGAAAGCGGGCGACGACGCGCTGGCCGGCGAATACCGGCGCCGTGCGCGGAACTACCGCAACCTCTTCGACCCCTCGCTCGGTTTCGTGCGTCCGCGCATGCGCGACGGCAGCTGGAAGGAAGACTTCGACCTGATGGAGACCCACGACCAGGGCTTCATCGAGGGCAACTCGTGGAACTACTCGTTCTACGTGCCGCACGACGTGAAGGGACTCATCGGCGCCATGGGCGGCGACAAACGGTTCGTGCAGCGTCTCGACTCGCTCTTCACCATGCACCTGCCCGACGAGTTCTTCGAGAACACCGAGGACATAACGCGCGACGGCCTGATAGGCAACTACGTCCACGGCAACGAGCCGAGCCACCACGTGCCCTACCTCTACGCATGGACCTCGCAGCCGTGGAAGACCCAGTACTGGGTGCGCGAGATCATGGACCGCATGTATGTGAACGCCATCGACGGCCTGTGCGGCAACGACGACTGCGGCCAGATGTCGGCATGGTACATCTTCTCGGCCATGGGCTTCTATCCCGTGTGTCCGGGCACCGGCCAGTATGTGCTCGGCGCGCCCTACCTGCCCTCGATCCGCCTGCGGCTCGAAAACGGCCGCACGCTGGAGATCAGGGCGCCGAACGTGAGCGCCGAGAACCGCTACGTGCAGTCGCTCAGCATCGACGGCCGTCCCTGCGACAGAATGTACATCACCCACGACGAGCTGATGAAGGGCGGCGTGCTCGAATTCAGCATGGGGCCGAAACCCGCCCGTCGCCGCGGCACACGCGCCGAGGCCAAACCCTACTCGCTGTCGGATGAAACGAATGATAACGAACAGAATAAATAAGCGACCCATGAAGAAGGCAATTTTCACAGCAGTCTGCCTCGTGGCCGGACTGGTTTTCTGCAAGCCCCACACCGATCCTCTCGCCGCATGGCAGGGTTACGACGTGGGCCGAATCGAATTCGAGGACAAGGCCGCCGGCACCCGCGGTTCGGAGATCTACCACAGTATCATCACCGACCCCGAAGCCTACATCGCCGAGCAGGCGCGCACGGTGCTGGCCACGCTCTACGAATCGCCCGGGGACAGCATCCCCGACGTCAAGCGGCTCCACTACACGCTCGAGGACACCGACGGCATCTCGGCCAAGGGCGGCGGCAACGGATTCGTGCACATATTTTACAGCACGCGCCACGTCGAGCATTCGTACCAAAGCGGCGATGCCGACAAGGTTCTCTTCGAAACCCGCGGCGTGCTGCTGCACGAGCTCACCCACGCCTACCAGCTCGAACCTCAGGGCATAGGCACCTACGGATCGAACCGCGTATTCTGGGCCTTCATCGAGGGCATGGCCGATGCCGTGCGCGTGGCCAACGGCGGTTTCGGACCCGGCTCGCGGCCCCGCGGCGGCAACTACATGGACGGCTACCGCACGGCGGGATACTTCTTCGTATGGCTGCGCGACAACAAGGATCCCGATTTCCTGCGTAAGTTCAACCGCAGCACGCTGGAGGTGATCCCGTGGTCGTTCGACGGAGCCATAAAGCACATCCTCGGCGACAAGTACGACATCGACTCGCTGTGGCGCGAATATCAGATCGCCGTGGGCGACATCGAGGAGTAACCGGACGCATACTATCCGATCGACGAACATAACTATTTACTAACTGATAAAGAGATGAAACGAATCCTATTGCTGGGCATGGCCCTGTTCCTGTTCGCGGGACTGGCCGGCGCTCAGGAGAAAAACAAAGCCTACATCGTGTCGAACGCTCACTTCGACTCGCAGTGGAACTGGGACGTACAGCGCTCCATCGAGGAGTACATCCCCAAAACCCTCAACCAGAACCTCATGCTGCTGGCCAAGTACCCCGACTACGTGTTCAACTTCGAGGGCGGCATCAAGTACCAGTGGATGAAGGAGTACTACCCCCATCAGTACGAACTGATCAAGAACTACATCGCCGCCGGACGCTGGCACATCACCGGCAGCACGTGGGACGCCACCGACCCCAACATCCCCTCGACCGAGTCGTTCACCCGCAACATCCTCTACGGCCAGCACTTCTACCGCGACGAGTTCGGCGTCGAGGGCACCGACATCTTCCTGCCCGACTGCTTCGGCTTCGGCTGGACCCTGCCTACGGTGGCCGCCCACTGCGGTCTGATCGGGTTCTCGACCCAGAAGCTCATGTGGCGCCACCGCCCGTTCTACGGCAACAGCAAGATCCCCTTCGAGATCGGACTGTGGGAGGGTGTCGACGGCGCGCGCATCATGGCCGTGATGGACGCCCACAACTACACCACCAAGTGGCGCGCTGAGGATCTGAGCCGCAGCGAGTCGCTCAAGCGCATGACCGACGGCAGCCCGATCAGCACCGTCTACCACTACTACGGCACCGGCGACACGGGCGGCGCCCCCACCATCGAGTCGGTGCGCGCCCTCGAGATGGGTGTCAACGGCGACGGCCCCGTGCAGATCATCAGCGCCACGAGCGACCAGCTCTACAAGGACTATCTGCCCTTCGCCTCTCATCCCGAGCTGCCCGTATGGAACGGCGAGCTGCTGATGGACGTACACGCGACCGGATGCTACACGTCGCAGGCCGCCATGAAACTCTACAACCGCAGCAACGAGCTGCTGGCCGACGCCGCCGAGCGCAGCGCCGTGGCAGCCGACTGGCTCGGCGCGATGGCATATCCGCGCAACATGCTCACCGAGGCGTGGAAGCGCTTCGTATGGCACCAGTTCCACGACGACCTGACGGGTACCAGCATTCCGCGCGCCTACGAGTTCTCGTGGAACGACGAGCTGATCTCGCTGGGTCAGTTCGCCGGTGTGCTCACCTCGTCGGTGGGCGCCGTATCGCGCGCGCTCGACACCAATGTGAAGGGTACGCCGCTGGTGATCTACAATCCCGCCGGATTCCCCGTCACCGATGTGATCGAGATCACCGTTCCGGGCCTCACGCCGAACGTCTCGGTCTATGACGACAAGGGCGTCAAGGTTCCCCATCAGGTGCTCGGCACCGACAACGGCGCCGTCCGCATGCTCGTCCTCGCGTCGGCTCCCGCCGCAGGATACGCCGTCTACGACGTTCGCAAGGGCGGTTCGGCGAAGGCCGCGCCCTCGCTGAAGGCCACCGCGTCGTCGCTCGAGAACAGCATATACAGCATCCGCCTCGACGGCAACGGCGACGTCGTGTCAATCGTCGACAAGCGCAACGGCAAGGAGCTCGTCAAAGAGGGCAAGGCCGTCCGTCTGGCGCTTTTCACCCGGAACGAGTCGTTCTCGTGGCCCGCATGGGAGATCACCAAGGCCACGATAGACGGCCAGCCCGTGTCGCTGACCGACAATGTGAAGATCACCGTTGTCGAAAACGGTCCGCTGCGCGCATCGGTGTGCGTCGAGCGCACCCACGGCGAATCGGTCATCCGTCAGTACATCCGCCTTACCGAAGGCGGCCAGAGCGACCGCATCGACTTCGTGAACGACGTCGACTGGCAGTCGCCCGACGCGCTGCTCAAGGCCGAATTCCCGCTCGGCGTCACCAACGGGAACGCCGTGTACGACCTCGGCGTAGGATCGGTGGCCCGCGGCAACAACACCCCCACCGCATACGAGGTCTATGCCCAGCAGTGGGCCGACCTCACCGATGCCGACGGCAGCTACGGCGTGTCGGTCATGAACGACTGCAAGTACGGCTGGGACAAACCCGACGACAACACCATCCGTCTGACGCTGCTGCACACCCCCAAGACCCGCGGCGGCTACTCTTACCAGAACCGGCAGGATTTCGGACACCACCGTTTCACCTACTCTATCGTAGGCCACACGGGCGACTACCGCGACGGAGCCACCGTGATGAAGGCCGAGGTGCTCAACCAGCCTCTCGTGGCTTTCGCGGCCGCCGGCAAGCACAATGGTTCGCTGGGCCGCAGCTTCTCGTTCGCCCGCTCGCTGAACGACAATGTGGCCGTGCGCGCACTGAAGCAGGCCGAGAAGTCGGACGAGTATGTCATCCGTCTCTACGAGACCTCGGGCCGGCAGGCGCAGCAGGCCTCGGTCGACTTCGCCGCCGCAATCGTGTCGGCCAAGGAGCTCAACGGCGTCGAGGACGAGATAGGCGACGCCTCGTTCGAGGGCGGCACGCTCAAGTTCGAGATCAGGCCCTTCGGCATGAAGACGTTCAAGGTGAAGCTCGCCGCTCCCGCCGCAAAGCTGGCCCCCGCCGCATGCACGCCGGTGGCCTTGCCCTACAACACCAAGACCGCCTCGTTCAACCCCTACCGTTCCGACGCCAACTTCGACGGCAAGGGTATCTCCTATGCCGCCGAGCTGATGCCCGAGACCATCGACTTCAAGGGCATACGCTTCGACCTCGCCTCGCCCGAGGGCGCCAACGGCGTCAAGTGCCGCCGCGACACGATCGACCTGCCCGCAGGCGACTACAACCGGATCTACATCCTCGCCGCCTCGACCCGCCACGACAACAACGCCGTGTTCACCGTCGACGGCACGGATCACACCGTACTGGTGCCCTATTACAGCGGCTTCATCGGACAGTGGGGCCACACGGGCCACACCGAGGGCTTCCTCAAGCAGGCCGACATAGCCTTCGTGGGCACCCACAAGCACGACATGATAAAGAACAAGGATGTGCCCTACGAGTTCACCTATATGTTCGCCTCGTCGATCGACATACCGGCCGGAGCGCGTCAGCTGATCCTGCCCGACGACCCGCGCATCGTGGTGTTCGCCGTGACGATGGCCAACGACAGCAACAACACGGTGACCCCCGCCGTCGATCTGCTGGGTGTCGGCCTGCCCGTCAAGGGCGCCGACGAGGGCGAGGTCTCGCGCAAGAACCTCATCTTGGGCAAGCCCGTCATCGCACGCACGGGTCAGGTGCGCAACGAGCAGGCCGAACTGGCCGTCGACGACGACACCGACACCAAATGGTGCGACACGAGCGGTGCAAGACCCAAGTTCATCGCCGTCGACATGCAGCAGCAGAACGAGGTGCGCGGCTGGTCGGTCATGCACGCCGGTCTCGAGGCGCTGGACTACATCACCAAGGAGTACAGCCTTCAGGTGAGCGACGACGCCGAGAACTGGACCACCGTCGACACTGTATACGACAACACGGCGCTCGAAACCGAGCGTCTGCTGGACAAACCCGTCAAGGCCCGCTACGTCCGGCTGCTTGTCACCAAACCCGACCAGAGCGAGGGCAACACGGTCCGCATATACGAATTCTCGGTCTATTAGCGACCCGTTCCGCCCCGGCCCACCCCCGGCACCTTGCATATCGGCGGTTTTCACGGGCCTGTAAGAAAGTTGTCGTGCAGAGATCCCGATCCCTGCACGACGACTTTTTTTGCCGCCGCAGAGTTGGATATTTTCACAACTTTTCCTATTTTCGCAAGCGGATTATAATGAATAATTTCAACCCAAAGATGAAGAGGAACACAATACTTACGGCCGCCCTGTTCGCGGCATCGGCGCTTATGACAACATTTACGGCGACGGCACAGCAACCCGCGGGCCGTCTACTCACCATGGAGGACGTGGTGCTCAACCGCGAACTCTCGCCCAAAAGCTACCCCGTGCGATGGGTGGGCGACAGCGACAGCTACGCCACCGTCGGGCAGAATGCCCTGACGGCCACCGACGCGCGCACCGGCAAGCAGCGCACGCTCATCACGCTCGACGAGCTGAACGGTCTGCTGTCCACCGATTTCAAGAGTTTCCCGGCATACTCGTTCGACGACGCCGGCACACTGGCCGTCACGGCCCATGGCATGCGCAACGCCATCGACCTGAAGACGAAGACCGTCACCTCGTCCGACAAGATACCCGCCGGCGCCAACCTCACCCGCCAGAGCGGCAAAGGCGGCGTCTACGCCTACACGCGCGACAACAACCTCTACTGCTTCGACGGCGAGCGCGAGCACGCCATAACGGCTTTCGAGGACAGCAACATAGTCTGCGGACAGAGCGTCAGCCGCAACGAGTTCGGCATCTCGAACGGCATCTTCTTCTCGCCCGACGCGAAGAAGATAGCCTTCTACCGAAAGGACGAGTCGCAGGTGACCGACTTCCCCCTGCTCGACATCACCACCCGCACCGGAACGCTGCGCAACATCAAGTACCCGATGAACGGCATGGCCTCGGAGCGCGTGAGCCTCGGCGTCTACGACATCGCCGCCGGCACGACCGTCTACCTGAAGGTTACCGACTTCGACGACGAGCGCTACCTCACCAACATCACTTGGTCGCCCGACTCGCAGCGCATCTACATTCAGGTGCTCGACCGCCCGCAGAAGAACGTCCATCTGAACATCTACGACGCCTCGACGGGCGAGTTCATCCGTCAGGTGCTCACCGAGCACAACGACCGCTTCGTCGAGCCGCAGCACACGCTGGTGTTCCTGCGCCGCGACCCGTCGCGCTTCATCTACGCCACCGACAACCGCGACGGCTACTGGAACCTCTACCTGTGCAATGACGAGGGCGTGATAAAGCGTCTGACGGCCACCGACGCCGACGTGAAATATGTGGCGCAGGACGACAAATACGTCTACTACACCTCGGCCGAGGTGTCGCCCATCGACAACCATCTCTTCAAGGTCGAGATCGCAACCGGCCGCCAGACCCGCCTCACCCGCGCCGAGGGGTGGCACGATGCGGCTGTAAGCCACAGCGGCCGCTACTTCCTCGACACCTACTCGTCGCTCGACGTGCCGCGCGTGGTCGAGCTGGTCGGCACCGACGGCAAACTGTCGCGCGAACTGTTCCGCGCACCCGATCCCACCGAAGGATTCGACTTCGCCGAGATCTCGCTCGGCTCGGTAAAGAGCGCCGACGGCAAGTACGACAACTACTACCGCCTCATCAAGCCCCTCGGGTTCGACCCGTCGAAGAAATATCCCGTCATACTCTACGTCTACGGAGGTCCCCACTCGCAGATGGTACGCAACAGCTATCAGGGTCTTCTGCGCCGCTGGGAGATGTACATGGCCCAGCGCGGCTACGTAGTGTTCGTCATGGACAACCGCGGCACGTCGAACCGCGGCGCCGAGTACGAGAAGGCTATCCACCGCCAGTGCGGACAGTGCGAGATGGCCGACCAGATCGCGGGACTGGAATGGCTGCTGTCGCAGCCGTGGACCGACCGCGACCGCGTGGGCGTGCACGGCTGGAGCTACGGCGGCTACATGACCATATCGCTGCTCACCAACTACCCCGACATATTCAAGGTGGGAGTGGCCGGAGGTCCGGTCATCGACTGGAAATGGTACGAGGTGATGTACGGCGAACGTTACATGGACAACACCCACAACAACCCCGAGGGATTCGAGAAGACCAGCCTCATCAACAAGGCCAAGGACCTGAAGGGCAAGCTGCTCATCTGTCAGGGCGCCATCGACAACACCGTGGTGTGGGAGCATTCGCTCAGCTTCGTGCGCGAGTGCATCAAGAACAACGTGCAGGTCGACTACTTCCCCTACCCCTGCGCCGAGCACAACGTATTCGGCCGCGACGCCGTACACCTTTATAATAAGATAACCGGCTATTTCGAAGACTACCTCCGATAGCATCGCACGGCACGACACAGGCGGCGGGCGGGACATGCGTTCCGCCCGCCGTTGCGCTTGCGGCAACCGCACTTGGCAGCACGGCACCGCGGCAATAAAACCCCGCCCGCGCCGTTTTAATGTCGGACCGCCGCGCCGGACGAAAATCGGCGCATACCCGCCGCCGACAGCAAGTACGCTGCGGTTCAACCGCATATCCGGAGCCATACGGCCGGCGGCACAACGGAAATTAATGCCGCGGCACTACAAAAAAGAGCCCCGTCTGTTGGAAAAACGGATTATTATGCGTAACTTTGGGATGAAAATGTATTTTTGTTATTAAATTAATTTATAAATAAATTTATTATGGAACTTTTACTTATCGGAGGTCTGGGCACCAGCGAGATTCTGCTCATCGTTTTGGCGTTGTTACTGCTCTTCGGCGGCAAGAAACTGCCCGAGCTCATGCGCGGGGCGGGCCGCGGCATCAAGGAGTTCAAGGATGCCATGAACAAGCCCGTAACCGACGATGACGACGACAAGAAACCGGCTTCGAAAGAGTAATTCAAGACCGACGGGTTCTGCAAGGCTATGAGTAATCAGACGGACAACGAAGGCGCGGAGATGACGTTCGGCGAGCACCTCGACGAACTCAGGAAAATACTCATCCGCGTAGCTTTAGTGTTTTCTGTGCTTTTCATCGTGTTCTTCATCCTGAAAGGCATCGTGCTCGACATCGTATTCGCCCCCATCCGGCCGGAATTCCCGACCAACCGGCTGTTCACATGGCTGGCCGGCGTGCTGAATTCCGACACGCTGAACATCCACCCCGAAACGGTGGAGCTGTTCAACAACAACTTCGACGAGTA
>CAZFIN010000026.1:0-21196 GCA_964519525.1 uncultured Alistipes sp.
CGTTGTGCTTGCCCGAAACGCGCAGACACTTCTGCGTATCGGCCGCACGCGGATACTGTCTCGGAGCGTTGCCGAGAATTATATCCTTGAACTGGTTCATGCCCGCATTGGTGAACATCAGCGTGGGATCGTTCTTGACGACCATAGGGGCCGACGGAACTATCGTGTGGCCCTTGCTCTGAAAGAAATCGAGAAATGCTTGTCTGATTTTGTTTGATTCCATATATATCATTTTTACTCTTGCGTCCGTTTAATGACTGTTGCGGATTGCAAAATTACACATTTTACGCTAAATTTGCACCATTAAATAAGTTAATTTAATAACATGAGACTATTTCGGAACGACGACAGAGGAACGGGCGAGGCGCGCAGCCTCATTCACCGGCTGCAATCGTACCGTCTCATACGCAATCTGCTCATAGGGTTCATTCTGGTGTCGGTGATAAACCTGCTGTTCTCGTCGATGTTCTACACGCCGAAGTTGTACGGGATCATCGACCGCAACCGCGAGCTGCGGCTGAAATACGAGGTGTTGCAGAACCGAATACGCACCTCGCAGCGCCGGCTGGAGCAGATACGCCACCGCGACAATTACGTCTACCGGCCGCTATTCTCGTCGGACACGCTCGCGGTGGAGGGCGTCTATTCGAAATACGACAAGAGCAAATACGAGGGAATAGCCGACGACGAATATGCGGCGGTGATAATGCCCGCATGGCTCGAACTCGACCAGCTGGCGCGGAGCCTTTATCAGGAATCGGTATCGCTCGACCAGCTGCAGGAGCTGTCGAAAGACAAGGAGAAGTTCTCGACGGCCATACCGGCAATATGGCCGATCGACCGCACGAAACTGCGCAACAAGATAGGAGCGTTCGGATACAGGATGCATCCCGTATACCGCCGATGGAAATTCCACAGCGGCGTGGACATGCCCGGCCGCGTGGGCGATCCGGTATACGCCACGGGCGACGGAGTGGTGGAGGCCACCGAAGTCAGCCGCGCGAGGACCGGATACGGCACGCAGATACTGCTCAACCACGGATTCGGATACAAGACGCGGTACGCGCATCTGAGCAAGATACTCGTCCAGAAAGGCGACTCGATAAAGCGCGGGCAGCTGATAGGCGAACTGGGCAACACGGGAGTATCGACGTCGCCGCACCTGCACTACGAGGTGATATACATGCGTTCGCACGTCAACCCGATCAACTACTTCGACAAGAACATGTCGTCGGAGGCATACAAGAGCCTCATGGGACAGATTCAGGACGAGAACTACGAGGCCGACTAAAAAGCACTGCCACATGGAAAAGAACAACACCGCATCCATACGCCGCACGCGCAAGCAGAGAGCCGTAAGACTGTTCATACGGCTGTTCGCATGGGCCGGCGCCACCATGCTCTACTACATCGGGTTCTCGTTCATGTTCGACACCCCCCACGAACACAAAATGCGCCACTCGGCCGACCGTCTGCGCGCCGAATACGAGATACTGACACAGAGATACGATTCGCTGGAGATGATACTCGCCAACATCACCGAGCGCGACAGAAGCGTGTTCCGGATACTCTTCGAATCGGACCCCTACGATCTCGACACCGAGCAGAGCGAGGAGCGGCTGGCACTGCACGAGCGGATAATATCGCAGTCGGGACGACGGCTGCGGAACGATCTCGCCCGCCGCATAGAGGAGATGAACGGCCGGATGGAACAGCTGGAGACGTCGTACCGGACGATCAAGGAGCTGGGCGACAGTCTGGGCGAGCGGAGCAACGCCATACCCTCGATACAGCCGGTGATAAACAAGAAGCTGACGCTGCTCACAGCCGGATACGGAGTCATACTCAATCCGTTCTACCGCACGCCCGAGTCGCATCAGGGGGTCGACTACACGCTGGCCGAGGGATCGAGCATATTCGCCACGGCCGACGGAGTGGTGAAGGAGATCTCGGACAAGAACTCGACACGCGGAAAGACCGTGGTCATTGACCATCAGAACGGCTATCAGACATCGTACAGCCACCTGCTGAGCGTGCTGGTGAGAAAAGGCCAGCGGGTGCAGCGCGGCGACGTGATAGCGCTGTCGGGAAACTCGGGTCTGTCGCTCGCGCCGCACCTGCACTACGAGGTGCGATACAAGGGACTGAGGGTCGATCCGGTACACTATTTCTTCATGGAACTGACTCCCGACCAGTATCAGCGCATAATACGCATAGCGCAGTCGGGAATGCAGTCGTTCGACTGACACCAGCGGCCGGCAATTTCGCGCAAGGCGTTTGATCTGTCGCGTTATTTTGCTAACTTCGTGGCAAAATAGAATCAGCATGCAACAAACATTTCTGTCGGAAACGGCACAAAAACTCTACGAACGCTACGGCCGCGAAATATCGTCGCTCACGATGGTGTTTCCGTCGCGGCGCGCACGCCTGTTCTTCTCCGACGCTCTGTCGCAGATCGCCGACGCCCCGCTGTGGCAACCGGAATACATAGCGATGGACGACATCATGACCGAAGCCTCGTCGTTCACCGCCGGCGACAAGGTGAGGATGATAGCCGAACTGTACAAAATATACGCCTCGTATCACGACGAACCGTTCGACAGATTTTACTTCTGGGGCGAGATGCTGCTCGGCGACTTCGATCTGATAGACAAGTATATGATCGACGCCGACATGCTGTTCCGCAACATCTGCGACCTGAAGGAGCTGGAGGCCGATCTGTCGTATCTGACACCCGAGATGAGGCGCATAATAAACGCCTTCTGGAAACATTTCGAGAACGAGGCGACGCTCTCGGACGAGAAGCGCAAGTTTCTGGCGATATGGCTGACGCTCGCGCCCATCTACCACCGGCTGCGCGACCGGCTGGCGGAACTGAAGTTCGCATACACGGGCATGATATACCGGTCGGCCGTGGACAACGTGGAGAGCGGCGCCGGAGGTCCCGACACGTCGCGCCACTACGTGTTCATCGGATTCAACGCACTGTCGGAGTGCGAGAAACGGATGATAAGACATCTTGCGAAAAACTGCCGCTGCGACTTCTTCTGGGACTACGACTCATACTACACCGGCAGCGACGAGCAGGAGGCCGGACGGTTCCTGCGCGAAAACCTGAAGGAGTTCAGGCCTTCGGATGATGTGACGCATGACAATTTCATGAATATCGAGAAAAAGATCAGCGCCATATCGACAGTCTCGAACGTCGTGCAGTGCAAATACGTAGATTCCATACTGCGCGAGATTTCGCCCGCGCTCGAATTCGACAAGCAGACGGCCATCGTGCTCACCGACGAATCGCTGCTGCTGCCGCTGCTGCACTCGCTGCCGCAGGAGCTGGGCGACAACATCAACGTGACGATGGGTTATCCGCTCAGGCAGACCACGGCGTACTCATTCATCGAACGGCTGATAGAGCTGCAGAAGAACCGCCGCAGGACAGGCGGCGAACAGACGTTCTATCACACCGACGTGACGGGGATACTCCTGCACCCCTACATCACCGAAATAGAAGGTACGCGCTCGCGCGAACGTCAGCGCGAGATAGTCGAGGGGCGGTACATACGCGTGCCGGAACAGATGTTCCGGGACAACGGTCTGCTCGGCACGATATTCACAGCGGCGGACGATTGCGAGGCGCTGTCGAAATATCTGCTCGACGTGATGCACGCGGTAGCCGAAGCCACCGCGGCCGAAGGGGGACAGTCGCTAAAGCTGGCATACATGTCGATAATAGCCGATCAGACTACGCAGCTGAACAACTCGCTCAAGGATTGCGGCATCGACATAAGCGTGCCGATCTACACGTCGCTGCTCAAACGACATCTGCAGACCGTCCGCATACCATTCGACGGCGAACCGCTGAAGGGTCTGCAGGTGATGGGAATTCTGGAGACTCGCAACCTCGACTTCCGCAACGTGATAATACTGTCGATGAACGACGACAACTTCCCGGGCAACCTGTCGGGGGCATCGTCGTTCATACCCTACAACCTGCGCGCGGCATACGGCATGCCCACGCCGGAACACCACGAGGGTGTATACGCATACTACTTCTACCGCCTCATACAGCGCGCCGAACGCGTCGACATGCTCTACTGTTCGCACGCCGACGACAAGAGCACCGGCGAGCAGAGCCGTTACATATACCAGCTGCAATACGAATCGCCATACCCGATCGGGCGCACGAACGTCGGCGTGGACGTGACCGTGGACCGGACGCGGACGATAGCCGTCCCAAAGACCGGACGCACGCTCGAGGGACTGGAACGGTTCCTCGGCGGGGAGCCGCAGGTGCTGTCGCCGACGGCGCTGGCCCGCTACGTGGCCTGTCCGCTGCGGTTCTATTTCGCCTCGATAGCCCGGCTGAGGACTTCGGACGAGATCTCCGAGGAGGTGGACAACCCGATGTTCGGAACAATACTCCACACAGCCATGCAGAATCTCTACGCACCGATAGAGGGCATGGCGAACCCGTCGAAGGAACTCGGGCGGATACTGAAGGGCGATACGGTGGAAAACGCGGTGGTGCAGGCCATAAACAACGAATACCTCAACAATCCGGCAGCCGATCCGGCGCAGTACACAGGCAATCTGTCGCTGGTGAAGGACATAGTGGCGAGATACATACGCCGCGGCATCATACCCTACGACATGCGTCACGACGGGTTCGCGGTGAAGAAGGTCGAACACCGCATAGACAGCACGTTCGAGTTGAGCGACGGACGGAAGATAAAGATCGGCGGCATAGCCGACCGCATCGACTCGCTGGACAACGGACGAATACGGGTGGTGGACTACAAGACCGGAGGACTGCATCTGGAACTAAACGGCACGGAGTCGCTGTTCTCGGGCGAGAACCGCAGCCGGCTGGGCAATCTGTTGCAGACGATGATCTATTCGATGGTGCTGCGCCACACGCTGGGGCGGAATGTCGAGCCTGCGCTATACTTCGTGCGATACATGCACAACGCCGACTACGATCCGCATCTCAAGGACAAGCAGGCCGATATGGCCGCAGTCGATTACGACGCCTATTCCGAAACGTTCGAGCCTCAGCTGCGCGAAAAACTCGACGAACTGTTCGATCCTGCCACGCCGTTCACCCAGTGCGGCGAGGAGGAGGCCGACAAGATATGCGAATTCTGCGATTTCAAACTAATCTGCAAACGGTAAAGCCATGAGAGCAAGAATACTGAGCGCAAGCGCCGGATCGGGCAAGACATACCAGCTGGCATACAAGTTCGTTCACGACACCATAAAGCACTACCCCGAAAAGCCGTATCTCTACCGGGCCATACTCGCCGTGACCTTCACCAACAAGGCCACCGAGGAGATGAAAAGCCGAATACTGAAGGAGATAAACCATCTGGTGACACACCCCGCCGAGAGCAGTTACATGGCCGACCTGAAACGCGACCTCGGACTGGACGGGGCCGAGATCGTGAAGCGCGCCCGCGCCGTACAGACCAGAATCCTGCACGACTACTCGCGCTTCACCATACTCACCATAGACAAATTCTTCCAGCGCATACTGCGTGCGTTCATCAAGGAGCTGGGCATGGATCTCAACTACAACATCGAGATCGAGACCTCCACCGTGCTGACCCGCAGCACCGATTCGCTCATCGACGACATCACCGGCGACGACAGTCTGCGGCAGTGGATCATGGAGTTCGCGCAGGAGAAGATCGAGGATAACGAACAGTGGGACATACGCCACGACCTGCTCGCACTGGGCAAGGAGCTGTTCGGCGAGCGGAGCAAGCAGTCGATAATGGAGTCCATGCCCAAGGAGGAGCTGCGCAAGGTCATAGACGCCGCCGAGGAGAGTTCGTCGAAGGCCCGTGTCGCGATAACGGCCGTGGCCGCACGGGCACTGGAGATAATGGACGGAGCGGGTGTGCAGCCCACAGACTTCTCGGGCAAATCGACAAGTTTCGCCAGATATTTCACGAAAGTGGCCGCCGGCGAGTTGGAACAGCCATCCGATACGGTCCGGAAGCGGGCCGCATCGCCCGACGGCTGGGCCGCAAAAGGCTCGGCGGCGCTGGCGCTGGTCCCGCAGCTGCAGCCGCTGCTGGCCGAAATATGCGACATGTTCGACGCCAACCGGCGGCTGTGGGCCACGCTGTCGCTGGTAAAGGACAAATACCGCAGCTATGCGCTTCTGCAGGACATTTACAGGAAAGTGTGCTCGCTTTGCGACGAGGAGGGTATCATGCTGCTGTCGGAGACCAAATACATACTCTCGCGGTTCGTCGCCGGAAACGACGCGCCATTCATCTACGAAAAGACCGGCAACCGCTTCGAACGCTTCATGATAGACGAGTTTCAGGATACCTCGATGCGCGAATGGGAGAATTTCGTGCCGCTGCTGCATAATGCGATGGCGCAGTCGGAGGATACGTCGGTGCTCATCGTGGGCGACGTGAAACAGTCGATATACCGGTGGCGCGGCGGCGACTGGCGCATATTGCAGCAGGGTGTGAGCGAGGCGCTGGGCGCGGCCGACACCGAGGTGAGGATACTATCGGACAACTACCGCAGTCTGAGGCGCGTGGTGGAGTTCAACAACATGGTCATGGAGCGCGTGGTGGAACGCGACAACGCCGAACTGAACGCCGCGCTGCTCAAGGCCGCGGAGAACGGCACGCTGAGCCGGAGATGTTACGACGAACTGCGCGACACGCTCGGCAAGGCTTACGAGGGGCATGCCCAGACCCCGCAGCGGAAGAGCCGCAACGAAGGCTACGTCCGAATAGAGACATTCGAGCAGACGCCGCCGATAGTGGAGTGCATCGAGCAGGCGATAGCGCGCGGCTACACATACAACGACATTATGATACTCTACCGCAAGGCCGACGACGGCCTGCGCGCCGCACGGATACTGCTCGAATACAAACGGCGCAACAATGCGTTCAACATAATGACGCAGGAGGCGCTCATCGTGGGCAACGCCGCGATAAGCAGTTTCGTGGTGGCGGTCATGCGGCTGTCGCAGGACATGGACGACTCGATCAGCCGCGCGGTAATGAACGACTATCTCGGACGGGAGTTCGACGCGCAGCTCACCGGCGAGGACCGCGACATGCTGGCCGGCATAAGCCAGCTCACGCCCGAGCAGGCGTTCGAACGCATAGTGGCGGCATACCGGCTCGACATGAGGCGCGACGAGCTGGCCTACCTTCAGGCGCTGCACGAACAGATAGTGGCGTTCTGCGCCGCCAAGGTGGCCGACATACAGCTGTTCCTCGCCGCGTGGGACGAGAAGGGAGCCGGCAAGGCGCTGAGCGTGGAGAAGAGCGACTCGACGATAGAGCTGGCCACCATACACAAATCGAAGGGGCTGGAGCGCAAGGTGGTGATAATACCCTACTGCAACTGGGCCCTCGAACATACGAACCCAATCCCTACCGTGTGGGCAAATCCCAGCGTAAAGGACGATCCGCTGGCGGCCGTGGGACGATTTCCGGTGGATTACAAAAAGATGATGAGCGATTCGATATTCTCAGACGAATATTATCGCGAAAAGGTGTACATGCACGTCGACAGCATAAACATGCTGTACGTGGCCCTCACCCGCGCCAAGGAGGCGCTGTATGTGTTGATCCCGCAGTCCAACCGCAACAACACGGGACGACTGCTGTGGGAGGCGGTAAGGCAGGATGCCGATCCGTCGACGCCATGCCTCGTGGAATACGGAACGCCCGAACCGCCGGAACCCGGGAAACGCCGGCAGACAGGCACGCGAAGCGTTCTGCTGGAGCACTACCCCACCTCGGAAGCCGGAATGGCGCTGCGGCTGCCGTCGCAGCGTTACTTCGAGGACGGAGCCGCCACCTCGCTCGCACCGCGGAACATGGGAATACTGATGCACGGCATCCTGAACGAAGCTGCCGACGCCGACGATGCGGTGCGCCGCATAGAGGAGTCGCGCACGGCAGGACGGATGGACGAAGCACAGGCCGAGGAACTGAAGGCAACGATACACAGAGAGTTCGGACGGCCCGAGGTGAGCGAGTGGTTCGCGGCCGGATACTGGGACGATATACGCAACGAGAACGACATAATAAGCCGCGGCACGACAGGCACGCGCCGCCCCGACCGCGTGATGATAAAGGGGCAGCGGGTGGTGGTGGTCGACTACAAGTTCGGCGCCGGGAAACCGAGAAGCCATCGGCGTCAGGTAGCGGAGTACATGCGTCTCATAAGCGGAATGGGCTACACGCATGTCGAAGGCTACGTGTGGTATCTGGCGCTGGGCGAGATAGTGAGAGTCGACATGCAGGACGGCGACGGAGAGCACGGCGGAGTGCGATAGAATATTACAAACCTTTACGACCCCGAAAACGACTATGCCGAAGGATTACATGATAGCGCGGCTGCGCATACGCCTCGACGGACCGCTGGCCGATCCCGAAACGATCGGACTGGGCGGCTTCGCGCCGTTTGCCGCCGGATACGATCCGGCAGCGCCGGCGGCCATGACTATGGAGACGGGGGCGGAGATCGACTGCGACATGCTGAAGTTCACGGAGCTCACCCGGTTCGATCTCGACGGCGGGAGGGGCATATGCCGCTTCGGCAGGAACGGCACAGACGGGGGGGGGTACGCCCTAACGGTCGGGAACGGCTGTCAGGAGCCGATGGTGTTTCTGTGCGGCAACACCCTCGACCGAGCGCGATGCAACGCGGGGACCGGCAGGACGGTAGATCCGGCGCTCTTCAGATTCGGGATGTGGTTCATGACGGGCATGGCCGCGGCACCGCACCTGACATCGGCCGTGCACTCGTCGACGATCATCTGCGACGGCGGGGCCATAATGTTCCTCGGCGAATCGGGAACCGGCAAAAGCACCCACAGCCGCCTGTGGCTCGAAAACATCGAAGGTGCGACGCTGCTCAACGACGACAGTCCGTTCGTCGCCGTCATCGACGGAAAGCCTGTGGCATTCGGTTCGCCGTGGAGCGGCAAGACGCCATGTTACAGAAACGAATGCCGTCCAGTCAGCGCCATAGTGCGGCTGAGTCAGGCTCCGCGCAACGCCATACGCCGGCTGCACGGAGCGGAGGCCATCGGGGCGCTGCTGCCGTCGATGCCGCCGGCATTCGCATGCGACGGCCGTATCGAGGAGATGATGCTCGGCACGCTGGCCGGCATTGTCGCCGCAGTTCCAATGTATCATCTGGAGTGTCGGCCCGACAGAGAGGCCGTACTGACAGTCCGCGACACCATATTCGGCGCATGACGAGACCGATACCCAACAACGAGTTCTTCGCCGAAGCGGAACGCATTCTGGCCGGAGGCGGAAGCGTCACGATGCGCGTGCGCGGCGACAGCATGCGGCCGCTGCTGCGCGACGGGGCCGACTGCGTGACCATACGGCGCCACACGCCGGACGATATAAGAAAAGGCGCCGTGATGCTGTTCCGCCACAACGGCACGCATGTAATGCACCGCATAAGATCGGTCGGCGAAGAATGGATAACGTTCGCCGGCGACGGGAACTGCCGCGAGGAGGAGCATGTCAGGCGCGAGGAGATAACCGCCGTCATGACGGCCGTAGCAAGGCCCGGCGGCAGGACCGTACTCTGCTCGGGGCTGCGGTGGAGGGCGGCATCGGGCGCATGGCTCGCACTGCCGGCCGCGGCGAGGCGCTGCATACTCGGATTTCTAAGACTTATCAACAAATAACAACATCATGGATTTCAGAATAGGACACGGATACGACGTACACGCACTGGCCGAGGGCCTGCGGCTGGTCATAGGCGGAGTGGAGATAGCGCACGACAAGGGGTGCGTGGCCCACTCGGACGGCGATGTGGCCATACACGCCATATGCGACGCGCTTCTGGGCGCACTGGCCGAAGGCGACATAGGCAAGCTGTTTCCCGACACGTCGGACGAATTCAAGGGCATCGACTCGAAGATTCTGCTGCGCCGCGTAACCGGAATCGTCGGGCAGCGCGGATATGCGATCTCGAACATCGACTGTACGATAGCCATGCAGCGGCCCAAGCTGCGCCCGCATATCGACATGATGCGGCGCGTGCTGGCCGAAACGATGGGGATCGGCATAGACAGGGTGTCGGTGAAGGCCACCACGACCGAACGGTTGGGATTCGAAGGGCGCGAGGAGGGTGTGTCGGTGCATGCCGTGGCGCTCGTCTGCAAGCCGTAAGCCGGACCGCGGACGGAAATGAAAGACACAGCCGCAGCGATTCTTTTCGCTGCGGCTGCGGGATTGCATACGACGGTCGCCGGTGCTAATATATCTTCGTTATCGTTCCGGTATACTGCACGGGATTGTACCACGTGTTGGTGATGGTAAGCGTGGCGCTTCCGAAGCGGGAGTTTATATCGAACGTGAAGGTGTATTCGATCGTGGCATACAGATAGCTCTTGAACGATACGGTCCACCCCTCCTCGGTCTGCTGCACAAGCAGGTCGGTGACGCTGGGCATGCCGGTGTTCAGCACCACGTAGCGGTAAGGCGGAACGACTCCGGCATAGTAAGGCAGGCAGACATCGAGCGATCCGCGCCAAAGCGTGACCGTGTAGATGGGATTGGTGATGAACTTCATCGACCCGGCGGGCTGTTGCTGCACCGTCTGGGGATTGAACTCGAAGTTGTGGGACATGACGATCGAGTCGATGTACTTCTCGAATTCAGCCAGACGTTCGGCGCGCCGCTGCGCGCGCTGCTCGTGTGTCATCTTTCTGAGATCCTCCTGACTCGTCTGGGCGGCCGCCTCGTTTACGAACGGACCGCAGAAGGTGCACATGAGCGTGCACGCCATCAAAAACATTAGTCGTTTCATAGCACAAAGGATTTATGCCCGAACGACTTTCAAAATCCTTGCCTAAACTCCCATACGCCGCAAAAATTCTCCCGTTGCGCTGTGTTCGCACATGGCCACCTCGTGCGGAGTGCCCTCGGCGACGATGCGGCCGCCCCCGACACCGCCCTCGGGACCTATGTCGATCACGTGGTCGGCAACCTTTATCACGTCGAGGTTATGCTCGATCACGATGGCGGTGTTGCCCCGGTCGACGAGTTTGTTTATGACCTCCAGCAGCTGGCGTATATCCTCGAAATGAAGGCCCGTGGTGGGTTCGTCGAGAATGTAGAGCGTGCGCCCCGTATCGCTCTTCGACAGTTCGGCGGCAAGTTTTATGCGCTGGCTCTCGCCGCCCGACAGAGTGGTGCACGGCTGTCCCAGAGTGAGGTAGCCCAGCCCCACATCCTGAATGGCCTTGAGCTTGCGGTGTATGGACGGTATGCTGGCGAAAAACTCCACGGCGATGTTCACCGTCATGTTCAGCACCTCGTCGATGTTCTTGCCCTTGTACTTAACCTCCAGCGTCTCGCGGTTGTAGCGGTGGCCGCCGCACGCCTTGCAGGTAACGTAGACGTCGGGCAGGAAGTTCATCTCTATGGTCTGCACTCCGGCACCGCGGCACTCCTCGCAGCGGCCGCCCTTCACGTTGAACGAGAAGCGGCCCGCCTTGAATCCGCGCACCTGAGCGTCGGGAGTGGCCTCGAACAGCTTGCGTATGTCGGCGAAAACGTTGGAATAGGTGGCCGGATTGCTGCGCGGCGTCCGTCCGATGGGCGACTGGTCGACCACGACGAGTTTGTCGATATTCTCCACACCCTCGACAGAATCGTGCGGCAGCGGCTGGTCGAACGAACGGTAAAGCATGCGGCTCAGCACCGGACGCAGGGTCTCGTTCACCAGCGAGGATTTGCCCGATCCGCTGACGCCGGTCACGCATATGAACTTCCCGAGAGGGAACACCGCATCCACACCCTTGAGGTTGTTGCCGCGCGCACCCCGCACGACGATGCTCTGCCCCGTACCCTCGCGCAGCTCGGCGGGCATACCGATACGGCGGCGTCCGCAGAGATAATCGGCGGTGATGGAGCCGGAGCGCACGATATCGTCGAAGGTTCCGGCGGCCATGATGTTGCCGCCGCGGCGCCCGGCCTTCGGACCGACGTCGACGATGTAGTCGGCCGAACGCATCATGTCCTCGTCATGCTCGACCACGATAACCGAATTGCCGGCGTCGCGCAGCTCCTGCAGCGTGCGGATCAGACGCCGGTTGTCGCGCTGATGCAGACCGATGCTCGGCTCGTCGAGTATGTAAAGCACGTTCACCAGCTTCGACCCGATCTGCGTGGCCAGACGTATGCGCTGGCTCTCGCCGCCCGACAGCGAACGCGACGAACGCCCCAGCGACAGATAGCCCAGCCCCACGTCCAGCAGGAAATGGAGCCGTTCGCGGATCTCCTTCACGATCTCCTGCGCGATACGCCACTCCTTGTCCGAGAAATAGTCCTCGGCGTGCGACATCCACTCCGCGAAATCGGCTATGGACATGGCCGACAACTCGGCGATGTTGCGCCCGCCTATGCGGAACTGAAGGGCCTCCTTCTTAAGCCGCGTGCCGCCGCAGACGCTGCACGGCCGGTACATCATGAACTGCTCGCGCCACTTCTGTCCGCGTTTCGACTCCTCGTCGTCGGCCGACTCTACATATTCGGCGATACCCTCCCACGAAATCATGCGGCGCCCCGAAACCGAGGTGAACTCCGACAGATCGACCGTCAGAGGCTTGGGGTCGCCGTACAGAATGGCATTCATGCCGGCCTCGGATATGGTCTCCACAGGATCGTCCAGCGTGAAGTCGTAGCGCCGCCCCAGCATGGTAAGCAGGGCGAATATTTTGTTGTTCTTGTATTTGCCTATCGGTTCGACGGCACCGTCGCGCAGCGAGCGGTTGGCGTCGGGGATGATCTTCTTTATGTCGAACACCGCCTCGACACCCAGACCGCTGCATCGCGGACACGCGCCCTGCGGAGAGTTGAACGAGAAGGTGTGCGGCGCGGGATCCTCGAAAGCAACGCCCGTCGAGGGGCACATAAGGTGGCGCGAATAGTAGCGCAGCCCCTCGGTGCCGTAATCGTAGAGAGCCATGGTGCCCTTGCCCTGCCGCATCGACTCCTTCAGCGATGTCATGATGCGCTCGCCGGCGTCGCCGCTCACCGCCAGACGGTCGACCACGAGGTCGATGTTGTGGATCTTGTAACGGTCGAGCTTCATGCCGGCCGTGATCTCGCGTATCTGGCCGTCGATGCGGGCGTAGATATACCCGCGTTTGGCCAGCGACTCGAACAGTTCGCGGTAGTGACCCTTGCAGCCCTTGACGATCGGCGCCATGAAAGCCACCCGGCGGCCGTCGAAGCCCGAAAGGATGAGATCGCGTATCTGCTCGTCGGTGTAGTGCACCATGAGTTCGCCGGTGACGGGCGAGTAGGCGCGCGAGGCGCGGGCATACAGCAGACGCAGGAAATCGTTTATCTCGGTGACTGTGCCCACCGTCGAGCGGGGGTTCTTGTTGGTGGTCTTCTGCTCGATGGCCACCACGGGGCTGAGACCCGTGATCTTGTCCACGTCGGGACGCTCCATGGCCCCGACGAACTGGCGGGCGTATGTCGACAGCGTCTCCATATAGCGGCGCTGCCCCTCGGCGTAAATGGTGTCGAACGCGAGCGACGACTTGCCCGAACCCGAAAGGCCCGTGACAACCACCAGCGAATTGCGCGGAATCTCCACATCCACATTCTTGAGGTTGTGGACGCGCGCACCGGTCACTACGATCTTGTCTTCCTCGTTATTTGCCATAATCAATCCTTTGCTCGGCACACCGCCGCATCAGAACATGGTGAGCAGCGAGTGCAAAATATCCTGCAAAGATAATAAACCCACCAGATCGGCAAAACAGATGAGCAAAATAATCAGTGTAAAATATCTCACGAACTTCACGCCCCACGCCAAGGCGAAGTGCGAGGCGAACACCGCCCCGATCACATTACCCAAACCGTGCCACAGTCCGTAGGTGTAGTCGACCTGACCGTTGAGCATGAATATGACGAGCGAGAACGGCGTGGCCACGAATATTATGAAACATTTGACCACGTTGGCCGTAATTATGTCCAGCTTCATCGACCATATGGTCACGGCCAGCACGACGTATCCCATACCTATATAAATGTATCCGCCGTAGAAACCCAGCAGCAGGAACCACGCATAATGGTAGAACCGCAGCCGCAGGGGATGGCCGCCGTGAATGTGGGGATGCTTGTGGCTCTGGTCGAAGATCATGTACACCAGCACCACGGTGAGCACCACGGCCATGCACACCTTGAACACCGTGTCGCTTATCTGCGTGGCCACCAGCGAACCGGCGATGTTGCCCACGACGGCCGGAACCGACAGCTTTATGCCGCTGCGCACGTCGAGCATGCGTTTGCGCAGAAACGCGAGCGACGAGGTGAGGTTCTGCAACACCACCGCTATGCGGTTGGTGCCGTTGGCGACGCCCACAGGCAGCCCCAGTACCATGAACAGAGTCATGGATATGATGGCCCCGCCGCCGGCCAGAGTGTTTATCACCCCGACGACGACGCCCGAAAGAATCAGTACGGCAATGATCGTTATTCCGCTCATAGGCAACATTTATTTAACGACACCGCGCCACTTGCCGGCATCGAATCCATAAAGATAGTAAATATTAGGCAAAACGAGAAATTTTCTCCGCCGTTTTCATCCGGATACACCGCAAAACCGACCGGCAGCGGTGTATTCCGGCCGTTTCGACGTCCCGCCGCACGGGTCGGCAGATGGCGGCAGCTTACGGAAAGAGGGCTTCGGAGATCATGCGATCCCCGAAGCCCCGGACAGCGGACAGCGGCGCCGTCAGGCGCGGCCGGCATACAGCGCCACACGGCTGTCGCAAAGCCGGGTCACCACCTCGCCGAGCCGTTTGATGCGGCCGAGGTGATCCGACAGTTCGTCGATGCCGACGAAGAAACCGGGGTCGTACAGCACATGGTCGCGGATGCGTTTCAACTTGTGCAACGTGGTTACCGGGCGATATTCGTCCGACTCGAACAGCAGCAGAAGCTCGCCCGACAGCGTACGCAGACGGTGATGGAGATACCGCACGTCGCAGGAGCCGGCATCGAAACCGTGGTAGACGTAGAACAGCGTACGATAGTAGTATATGGCCGCCTGCGCCGTGGCGAACGCCGCTTCGCGGACATATTCGGGCCGAAGCCGGCGCTGCGCCCAGTCGGTCAGACGATCGTCCTGCGGCAGGAACACGCCCGCATAGCCCGCCGCGACGGAGGCGGCGCGGCCGAAATCGAAATTGCCGTTAGGACGCGTGAAACGCTGCCGGTGGGAACGGTAGAGCACCACGCCCTCGCGGCGGGCGAGATAGAAGAAGGGCGTGACGTTGGCCTCGACATCGTGACGCGAGTGGACATAGATGTTCATGTACGGCACGCCGTGGCCGATCTGCGGAAGTTTCATCTTCAGATAGCGTTTGGCGGCATACCAGTCATAGGGCGCAATGCCTTCGGTTATGACCAGCAGGTCGTAGGCAAGCGTATCGCTGTGGGGCGTCAGGCCTGCGCACCGGCCGAATAGGAGGATGTATGCGGGATTCAGCAGTTCGCACAGCACCGAGGCTATGCGCGAGGCTCCGGCAGGATCGTAAAACGATTCGTGCGATTGCAGGAGCGGGCTCTGAAGCGGGGAGTTCGTGTTGGTTTCCATACGGTTCGATTGTTAAAATGTTGACAATAAAATGGCTGTCCTCGCCGTGAACGCGGCACGGCAAAGAGAATAAAGAATCTGACTGACAATCAATTATCAATCGGGCGGATGAAGATGGAGACATTCGGGATCATTGCACGGCGGGAACCGCCTGCGGAATCGGGCCGTCTTGCGGCCGGTCTGCAACTGAATGCAGACAATAGATAGCGTTCGCATAAAGATAAAATAAAAAGTGCGCAGCTGCGAACGCTATCTATTACCTTACAGGATCAGAAAGGTGTCGTTCACGAGATTGTTCTCCAACGACTCTACGCATTATTTTAGCATGATTTCTCTTTCTGGAATCCATTATTATAAAGGTTTTGTAATAAAAAACGTTCGCAGGAACAAAGATACGACTTTTTTCGGAAATAAAAAACGGAATTATATATTTTAGATTTGTCCTATTTTCTTGTTACTCGGTGGAGCCGCACGAGCTAAAAAGAAGTTCAGAGAAAAAGTGCGCAGCTGCAAACACAATCCATATCTCTTTTGAGTTCAAAATCGGTGCTTTCGCGGGATTGCTCCCCAAAGGCTCTGCGCACAATATTAGCATGGTTCCGATTCTGAAAACCACTCTCAAAGATATATTTTATGAATAATGTTCGCAGGAACAAAGATACAGATTTTTTCGGAAATAAAAAACGGAATTATATATTTTAGATTTGTCCTATTTTCTTGTTACTCGGTGGAACCGAGCGACTAAAATGAAGTTCAGAAAAAAAGTGCGCAGCTGCAAACATCACACATCACTATATTTCAAGCTTTGGGATAGTGTCGTTCGCGAGCAAAACTCCAACGACTCTGCGCATTGATTTAATACATACCACCCCAACAGCATGTATAGTATAGCCTTATGTATGATGTTTGCAGGAACAAAGATACTGTTTTTTCGGAAATAAAAAATTTCGGAGCTGTCTGCTTTAGGCATATAAGGTGTGAGCCGTAGCCTGCGGAGGGTGAGCGTAGCGAGCCTCCGCGCGCCGGAGGCTGCGGCTCGCGCGGCTTCACGGAAGCCGCAAATATCACAAGCATTAAAGTAGATAGACCACAAAAATTTCATACCCACAGCCGCGTGCCGTAGCCGGAGGAGAGTGCGGCTCGCGACCACAAGAAATTCCGATAAAAAAATTGCGCAGCTGCGAACCACATATCCTCCTTTTACAGACTCAACGGTCGGTACTATTCGCGGGCCGCTAAACCCCAATAGTTCTGCGCATATATCATCATAACCGGCCAGAAATGACTGGAATAAAGCCGCCTTGCGTGATCCGAAGAACCGCGGCAAATCAACAAACAAACGAATCAACAGCCTTTGCGCGCGATGAAATAGAGGTCGAAGCACTCTTCGGTGACGGGACCTATGCTGTAATCGTCCATCGTGATCGACTGCGTGAGATCGCGGTTAGCATTCAGCAGACGGCGGCGGTTGATGCGGTTGAGTATGTCGTAGGGAATCTGCAACAGACGGCGCGGCAGACGGTGTTGCAGGTCGAATATGTCGAAGCGTGCGATACGCCCGACGCTCGCACGGTTGGCGGCGTAGTACTCCATGACCCGGCCGTTGCCCGAAACGCCGCGGCACTCGACATCGGCAAAGTGACGCGACAGCAGATCGCGAAGCTCAACGGCCGTATATTCGCGCACATGCCACGGATTGCGCGTCAGCGACATGGGCGCATTGGGCGTGGAGACGATGAACCGACCGCCGGGACGCAGCACGCGGCTAACCTCGCTGACGAAATCGTCGTCGCGCTCGATGTGTTCGATCACCTGAAACGACACGACGAAATCGAAACTACAGTCGGCGAAAGCGAGCGGCGGGACGTTCATGCGGCGGAACACGGCATTGACCGGCAGCTCCGACGCGAAACATGGCCCGGTTTTGTCGACGGTGACGAAACAGTCGGCCGCAGGAGCCACGATGTCGACGCCGTAGCCCATGCCCGTACCGACCTCAAGAACATCGCCCGAGACGATACGCGCAGCCTCGCGGTAAGCGAGAACCGATCGCTGGAAAACGAAATTGTCGGAGGCGTCGCGGCCCGAAACACGCTCGGCAGTCTGCATATGCGGTTACGTTATTTAAGTTTGACGCTCGTTCCGTCCGACTCGACATCGCCGCGTTTGAGCAGAATGCCGAGCGCACGTTTGAAAACCTTCTTGCTCATCTGCGTGCAGGCGTGAACCCGCTCGGGCGACGAGTCGTCGCCGACGGGTAGCACTCCGCCGCTGTCACGCAGAAGACCGAGCAGTTTATCGGCCGAGGCGGCAACGCCGTCGTAGCCCTCCTGACGGAGCGACAGGTCGATGCGGTTGTCGTCGGTTATGCGGCTGACATACCCCTCGAGACGGTCGCCGACGTGCACGCGGGTGAAGATCTGGTTCTTGTAGATCATGCCCCAGTGGCGCGAATCGACTATGGCGCGGAACCCGATGGGACTCTCCGACGCCACGAGAATGTCGACCTTCTGGCGCGGCTTAACGGTGATGATGTCGTTGTCGATGTAAGGCTTCAGTTTCATGGTGGCCACGCAGCGGCCCGTAATGTTGTCGACGTAGAGCCACACGATGTAATTGCGGCCGGCCACTACCCCGCCCTGCTGGTTGCGGTTGGGCAGGAACAGGTCCTTGCCGTGAATGCCCCAGTCGAGAAAGGCGCCGTGGATGTTGCGGTCGACCACGCGGAGCGACGCGGCACACCCCTCGGTGATGAGAGGACGGTCGGTGGTGGCCACCAGACGGTCCTCGGAATCGTGATACACGAATACCGACTTCTCGTCGCCCACGGCATCCGAGAGCGACACGTAACGGTTGGGGAGCAGGACCTCCTGCCCCTCGTCGTCGGCCAGATACAATCCGTAATCGGAGATGCGGGCGACCTTCAGCGTTTGAATACGACCTACTTTCATGTGAACGAAATATTGGGCAAATATAAGTATATCCGGCCGGTAAAGCAAATTAAATCGGTCCTATCCGGTTCGGGAGCCGTGATCGCGAGGCGCGGACCGCGGAGAGTGCGGCGGCCCGCCGCCGCAGGGCTCCGAGGAGGCGGGCCGCCTCATAGGAGCCGCAAAACATTAGGGTTGAATACGAAGACAGGCCCCGCAGACGGGCATGGCCGGGCAGGCCGGCGCGGGCCGGCAGCCGGAAAAAGCGAAAACTATTGCGAAATAAATTTTGCCATGCGCACCGCTTGTATTATCTTTGCGGCCGAATTAAGGTTCATTTAATATGATAAGCAGAAGATTGCTAAGAATAAAGGTCCTGAAGGCCCTGTATGCCCATCTGAAATCGGAGTCGGACTCGCTGATGGCATCGGAAAGAACGTTAGTGGCGTCGATCGACAAAACATACGATCTCTACTTTCAGATGCTCGCTCTGATAGTGGAAATCGCCCGTTATGCCGAGCAGCGTCAGGAGGCTGCGAAACAGAAGAAACTCCCCACGTTCGAAGATCTGAATCCCAATCGCAAATTCGTAGATAACAGCGTAATACACCTCATCGCGCAGAGCGACTCGGTGAACGACCGTCTCGCCGCACGCAAACTGTCGTGGGCACAGTATCCGGAACTCGTGAAGACCCTGTTCGCGCAGCTGGAGAAAAGCGATTACTACAAACGCTACATGGCATCGCAGGAGCAGTCGTTCCGCGCCGATCTGGAGCTCGTAACCGAATTCTACACCCGCGAGCCGGAGCAGTCGGAGCTGCTCGAGGAGGTGCTCGACGAACAGTCGATACTGTGGAACGACGATCTGGGCTTCGCCCTCATAATGGTGACACGCACCCTGTCGGGCATACGTCAGTCGCACCGCGAGGTGAAGGTGCTGCCGAAGTTCAAGAGCGACGACGACCTCGTTTTCGCCAAGGAGCTGTTCGCCAAGTCGGCGCTGAACTTCGACACATACCAGCAGTATATCGACAAGTTCACACGCAACTGGGACGTCGAGCGAATAGCGTTCATGGACAACCTCATAATGGTGACGGCGATGGCCGAGCTGGTGGCATTCCCGTCGATTCCGGTGAAGGTGACGCTCGACGAATACATCGAGATAGCAAAATACTACTCGACCCCGGGAAGCAGCACATTCATAAACGGCATACTCGACAAGATAGTCGTCTCGCTGACCGAGGAGGGGAAAATCAACAAAAGCGGCCGCGGACTGATCTGAATCGACCGCGGCGCGGATTTTGTCAGCACTCACCCATCGACACCTCACGGACAATGAACAGAGTCACGGGTCACATAGCCGCTACGGTTGCCGCCATAGCGCTCTGCGCTACCGCATGCGGTCCGCAGAAAGGGAAGACCGCCACCGAATATGCAGAGCTCAGCATGACAGTAACGCCGGCCGTAATGCAGCACGGCGCGACCGACACCCTGCGTTTCGGCCGCATGCACCAAGGCGAAACGGCCGTGAAGAGCCTGCGCGTGGAGAACGGATGCGACAAGCCGATAGTGGCGTTGCGGCATGTAGCATCATGCGGATGCGTGACGCTCGACTACGGACGCCGGCCCATAGCGCCCGAGGCATCGGAGATCATACGGTTCGAGTTCGACTCACGCGGCGAATACGGCTGGCAGATGAAACTCGTGGAGTTCTATTTCGCCGACTCGGCCCGGCCGATGAAGTTCTACATCGAAGCCGAGGTGGAATGATGTTGGACAATTGGCGAATAATCCGTATATTTGCGGTCGGATGACTCCGGCAGCCCGCAGCAGGATGATGCGCGGCATCGGAGCAAAAAAGTTCCGGCAAACTGGAAACGAAACTTATTAAACTTATATTACCATGATGAATTTACTTCAGGCAGAGGTTGCACAGCAGCCCGGAATGGGTGGCTTCTGGATTATGATGCTGCTCATGATAGCCGTTCTCTACTTTTTCATGTGGCGTCCCGAATCGAAGCGCCGCAAGGAGATGACCAAGTTCCGCGAGGGACTCAAGAAGGGCGACAAGATAATCACCGCCGGCGGAATATACGGTACGGTGAAGGAGATAAAGGATACTACCCTGCTCATCGAGGTCGACAGCAACGTAACGCTGCGCATCGACAAGAACATGGTCGTGGCCGACAACTCGCAGCTGCAGAAATAGCAAGCGGCATCATGTTCCGGAGGTCGGGAGCACGAACACGCGCAACCGCATCGTCCGGCACGGCAGCCCAGATCATCCCCGGCAGTTTCCACTGCCGGGGATGATTTTCAAACAGCAACGGCGCAGACGCATGACTCTACGGACCGTCACGGTGGCAGCATCCGGGTCCGGATCGGAAACATGAGCCGCAGAGCAACATTCATTCGAGCCGCAGAGCAACACGCTCCGCGGCTTTCCGGTTGTAATTTTGCAGCAGTAAAAACCTGCAAAAGCAAAATTATGAAGAGAAGATTATTGGGCGGCATCGAGGTTTCGGCACTCGGTATGGGCTGCATGGGATTCAGCACCGCCTACGGAGAGATACCGGCCGAGGCGGAGTCGATACGGTTGATGCACAAGGCGCACGATATGGGCTGCACGTTCT
>CAZFIN010000027.1:0-21062 GCA_964519525.1 uncultured Alistipes sp.
TCGAGCCGTCGATGTGCGAGCGGAAGTGGCACCCCTCCTCCTTGAGTTTGCGGCAAGCCGCCAGCGAGAAGACCTGGAATCCGCCGCTGTCGGTGAGCATCGGACCCTCCCACGTCGAGAAGCGGTGCACGCCGCCCGCGCGTTCGATGATGTCCATGCCCGGACGGAGGTAGAGATGATAGGTGTTGGCCAGAATTATCCGGGCGCGGGCCTCGTCGCGCAGGTCGCGGTGGAATATCCCCTTCATGGCCGCGGCGGTGCCCACGGGCATGAATATGGGTGTTTCGACCGGACCGTGATCGGTCTCGATCAGTCCCGCGCGCGCCTTCGACGAAGGGGCGGTATGCTGAAGCGTAAATTTCATATCGTTGCCGTTTCATGCGCCGGCGGTGCGGACCGACCGCGCATAATTCGGACAAAGTTACTACTTTTTTATGTAACCGTATAATTTTAACGAAAAGGAATGACCGCACCTTCGAAATATTCTTACCGCATAACATTCCTGACCACATAACGGAAAGAGATAACGGCCAATAACCGATAAAAATCCTGCCCGAAAGACCGTGGCGTTTTTTCGGGCAGGAACAGCATCCGTCAATATTTTGGGATATTATGATTTTAGGCTTGCGGTCACGAATCGCAATCTGTGGAAGAAGCCGGTCGCAAACCTCCGCAAAGCAAGACTACGGCTCACGTGGCTCTGACAGAGCCGTAAAAATACAGCAAGCCTAAAGCAGACTAAATCGGCGTAGGCGTAGGAGGCGCCGACTCTGGAGACCGATGCGTTTCCGTTCCAGTCGCGCCATCGCCCGCACCACTCAAACCAAATCCCACGCCTGAGTATTCGATATAGACTCCGGTGGTATCGGCACACCATGCCCATGCGAACCTATGATAATCAGATACGCCTATCTCACCAGCAAGCGTCGCGATTTTCGCATCGACATACCATCCGGGCGATGAATGGTGGTTAGCTTTAGTATCCATATCATACAGAATACCTTTCTCCGTAAAGTAACTTGTACACTTTACCTCGTACTCCCACTGTACCCCGCCAAGCCAATTATATTTTCGATCCGACTTCTCAAAAGATACAGACGCCCCATTCGTGTCACATTAGTAACTGCAGGTTCCGAAGTATCACTATCAACAGCTCCATAATACGGTACATAAGTCGCGATATTGTCGAAGAAAATACCGTTATCGTCATCAGACAGCGCTTTAGTGCGATAGGTATTTCCGCGGTAAGACCATTCAATCTCAATCACCTCAGTCCGACCAATCTCGATATGTGACAATACATCGGTTCGGACATTCAGACCTCCATGTTCGCACACTTTTCTGTAATCGCCCCAGGTGACGATATCAAATAATTTAGAATCGGCACTATGAGCAAAAATCGTATAAGCATCGTCAGAAAATAACTCGTCAACAAGTAGCTCCTTTTCTGCATCGGATTTTACTTTGCCCAAACTCTTATATCCAACCAATAAAAGCTGGTCGTAACCATTAGGCGCAGATAACGATTGTGAGTGTTGAAGCTGCATTTCCCATTTCGTCACTGCAGGAGGAGGAGACACATCATCGCTTGACCCGGAACACGACAACAGCCAAACCGGGACAAACAAAGCTAAAATAAAATACATCTTTTTCATAATTAATTTTTTTTAATAAAACCGGACAAGAATAGACGAATACTTATATAATTTTATGCAAAATTAAAAACTATCATCCAAATAAAATGCAACAAACGTTGCAATATCAGATCATACCCCATAAATTAAACAAAAAAATCGCTCAACAACATCATAAAGCTACGACACAATATTCTTTCAACCCGAAACAGTCACTCACAGGGAATTTAAACCATAATTTACGGCGTAACATAGATTTCCGAATCGTCACCCAGCCGCCCCCCCCTCCTTTCGCAATGCGTCGGCAACGGAGGGGATTTGCCGCCACGGCCGAAGTTTTTTAGTTTTTTGCTATGACGATTGCCGCGAAAAGAGTATATTTGTCCGATTATTCATTACCACGATCTATGCGATATTTCGACGCCATTATAGAGCACTACGGATGGCAGGGCGCGGCCTTGGCCGCTGCGATGCTGATCCTGTTGTGCATACAGCTGTACTACCACATCTTCGTGTACGGCCGCATCGTACGGTTCCGCAACTCGCGCCGCCGCAAGGTGCTCGACGCCGAACCGCCCGTATCGCTCATCGTCCCCATGTTCTCCGAGGACTACAACTACATCGACGAGCGGCTGCCGCTCATCTTCGCGCAGGAGTATGCCGCGCCGTTCGAGGTTATCATCGTGTACATCGGCGCCGACCGCGACTTTTTCGACGAACTTACGCGGCTGCGTCTGATGCACCCCAACCTCACGGTGACAAAGATCGAGTACAACCCGCGGTTCCCCATATCGGTGAAGATGGCGGTGAACGTGGGCATAAAGTCGGCCCATCACGAACACCTGATCATAACCACCACAGGCGCAGCACCCGTGTCGGACGAATGGCTGGCCATGATGGGCAAGGCATTCATGCGCGGCGACATAGTGCTCGGATATGCGGGCATCGAGCCGGCCGCAGGGCTGACCAACTACATCTTGCGCATGTCGCGTCTGCAATGCTCGATATACTGGCTGGCGCAAGCCGTGGCGCGCAGGCCCTACCGCGGATCGCGGCACAATCTGGGATTCACCAAGAGCCTCTATTTCGGATCGAAGGGTTTCACCCACCTCAACATGAATATCGGCGAGGACGATCTGTTCATACAGAAAATAGCACGGCGCGACAATGCGAGCGTGGTATTCACCCCAAAGGCCGTCGTGCGCGAACACCCGTGGGGCGGACTGGGATGGTGGATCGGACAGCTGCGCCACTACGGATCGGCCTACGCGTTCTACCCGCAGCACGTGCGCAACGCCATCGAATGGGATCTCGGCAGCCAGCGGCTATTCTTCCTCACGGTGACGGCGGCCGTTGTGCTCATGCCCGTGGAGTTCAAGGCGGCGGCAATGATGCTGCTGTTGGTGCGCGGCTTCGCAGTTGCGGCGCGCGCCAATTCGATAGCCAAACGCGCCGGAGAGAAAAAGATCCTGATGCGATACTTCATTTTCGATCTGTTCAACCCGCTGCTGATGATGTGCGTGCGCGCGGCACTGCTGCGCAAGGACAAAAGCGTATGGAGGTAGCCGACTACATAGTATGCGACGACCGCCGGCTGGTGGAACTGACACTTCAGGGCGACCACACGGCTTTCGGGTATCTGTTCAACCGCTACGGCGACGCCATGCGCCGTCTGTTCCTGCAACGCTCCACCTCGCCCGAGGATACCGACGACCTGTTGCAGGAGACTTTCATAAAGGTTTATGTCAACCTGCACCGCTACTCGCCCGAATACACGTTCGGACAGTGGGTGTACACCATAGCCCGCAACACGCACATCGACTTCGAACGGCGCCGGCAGGAGGACATATCAATCGACGGGAAATTCTCGGCCCCCGTAGTGGCCAACACCCCTTCGCCTGAGGAGAGTCTGATAAACCTACAGCAGCGATCGCAGATCGAACGCTGCATAGGCCAGCTGCCGGAGCAGTACCGGAAGTTGTTCACCATGCGTTTTCTGGAGGATTTCTCATACGAGGAGATAGCCGAGAAATTGCAGTTGCCCATGGGTACGGTGAAGACGCAGATACACCGTGCACGCGAACGCATGTGTCAGTTCATCCGCGACGGCGAGAAATAACGGCTGCCCGGAATACGCAGCACACGGCATGCAGAAAGTGGCTACCACCCAAAAAAACAGGACAAACATACGATAGAGTATGTCTGCCCTATAATTTCAAGGATATTCAAATATTCTATCTCTTTTTTACATCATGCCTTACCAGACTTCCGCTGACAATTCCAGCCTTAACAGTCTCCTCATCGGCCGATTTGAAATTCTTGTACTTCGCAGGATAGCCCGTTACCGTGACAGATTTAATTTTCCGTCCGAACAATCCATATCTTTGAATGATGGCTTCCTGAGTTTCAATCAACACATCACCGTCGCCATTCTTCGCAAGAGCCTCGCTGATTGCCGTATTGATGCAGTTCTGCAGTCCTCCCTTACGGACCTTATTCGACGGAACGAGCGTGTAGGTAATTTTTTGGCCGGAAACATCCAGATCGCTAATCACGGCAGCCGCAATAGGCGCCGATACATCACGCGTTGCCGCAGTCTTGTATACCGTAGAACAAGACGTCATGAACAAGGCAACTACTGAAAAGAATAAAATTACGTTCTTCATAATTGTAAGATTACTTAGTGGTTAAATTCAATTTTTATTTTAGATATCCTCGAAATTTCATATGATATTCATCAACGCCATAGACCTCGAATATCAACCATCCACTCACGGCAAATTTGGATTTTACGTACTGATTATTAAATCCAGAAACATCAACACCCTTTAATAGACTGACATCTTCGAGTTCCGTTTGTTTTACAATCGTCGCATACGGATGTACATCATACTCCGACCCGGATCCATCCACCAAACAAAAACATGAATAGTCAACAATATGGTCTACAGTATCTTGGTTTATCAATTCTATCTTATAGATTGCAAATCGCCCGGCTGTCCTTATGTCACGAAATCTCTTTTTGAAAGTTCTCTTTTCTTTCTTTATATCGCACTTATACGGAGCCTCAACAAATCTTTCCGCGTCCATCCGTGAGGCAGACAACGCAGTAAATGACATTGTGACGATAAGCAATGCGGACAGAATCAAATTTTTTCTCACGACAATAAAGGCTGTCGAGCGGCACCGGCCCGACCATGATTATAAAAACAGAAAGCGTGGCGCCGAAAACTTATTTAGTTGATGAGGTCGTAGGAAAACCTTGTAGATAAATAAGCAACAGCCCCACGCCTATATCCACGAATGGATATGACGCGGCAAGATGTTCGCCAATTCTCTCTACTCGATTAGAATTTCCTACGTTCCATCAACGAGAACAAGCTACACTTTCCGTGTATTTAATATGTTACTGCAAAAGTAGCATATTCGAAGGAAAATGCAAAACATCTTTCCGATTTCTCGGTGCTGTTGCTATCATTAATTATCGCAAAGTTCTTGAAAACAAAGTTTCCATGCAATAGCACTGCCTATGGAATCACAACTTTGTTATTCATAAATTGAGGACAAATATTTCGAGGCCATAAGAATTACAAGGCCGAAAAAGCGTATCAAAATTATTCAGAAGTATCACTTCTGCACATTGCAGGCCGCATGTCGTAGCCTGCTTAAAGGAGCATGGCAAGAAAAGCCGGCCTGAAGCCGGCAGGGCACACGGACCCGGCCCCCCTTGCTCGATGTAAAAAAAGATGACGCAGGCGTACGCTAAAAACCGCAAACCGGAAGAAGGGCGAAGCGGCCGATCCTGTGAACGGGGCATTCGGCCGGCACAGGAAAAAATCACTTCGGGAACCGGTGGGGAATTATCGGCACAACATCGCACTCACGGTCGGAATTACCGATCACTCTTTTTTGCCTCAAACTCCTTCCGGTGTTTCACGATCTTCCTGATGTTGGTTTGCGCCCATTCCGTTAACTGCGCAATAAGCGGAACCAAAGAACGTCCCATCTCCGTCAATTGATACTCCACTTTCGGCGGCACTACGGGATATATTTTGCGGGAAACGAGGGCATCGGCCTCCAATGTCTTCAATGTGCCGGACAAAACACGGGACGAAACATCAGGTATCAATCGGCATAGCTCGTTGAAACGCACCTTCTCATGTTCGCTCAGCACCAACACGACCAGCAGCGCCCATTTATTCCCGAAACGGGCTATCACGTTCCGAACGGGACAAATCTCGATAATCGAGTTTCGTTCTTCTTTTCTCAGCATCGCTTTTAAATTAAAAGTTACATCCAATCGCAAAGTTAGTAACGACACCGCCATATGACCAAATGCGCATGCGTAAAAAATATATTTTTTTTAATATGATAAAGTATTGATACCATGCAAAAAAGAGAAAAAGGTTACTATATGCCGAAAATATAATCTATTGTAAATAACAACTATATGATATAACTTTGTATCGGCAAAAGGATGACGGCATCGTTCGATACGGCCGATGCCTCCTTGCAATATTCACTAAAAAACAACAGGTATGAAGAGAACGATTGTCTGCGGAGTTTATTCTGCAAAGAGAAGCGCACAGAGCTACCTTTGTGCAAAAGACGAAACGGCTGCTCCGAGCGGAGCCTGCGGTTCTGCCTGCGGCGCGGGCGACAGCGACGCCAAACCCGAGCCCAAACCGGCTGCCTGCGGTTCGGCTTGCGGCGCAGGCGACAGATAGTCCGCCGCGCCACCGAATTTCCCCGGCGGGATATGGCTTTTCCGCCGGGGAAAATTCAAAACAGAGCAGGATTGCCCGATATTTTCACGACCCTACGACATCCCGGCATCACATTACGACGCCGTACGTACTTCAACAATAACAGAAACCATCGCGCAGAATCATGGAATACTTCGCTTTTCAATGGCACATTACCGACAGTTGCGACCAGCGTTGCGAGCATTGTTACATCTTTTCGGAAGGACATCCGAAACTTGTCGAAATGCCCTTTCCGAAGGCCCGGCAGGTCATAACGGACTGTGTGGAAATGTGCCGCCGCATGAATCGTCTGCCTTATTTCTACATTACGGGCGGCGATCCGATTCTGCACAGCCGTTTTTGGGATATTCTTGCACTGCTCAAGGAGCGGAGCATTCCGTTTACGATACTGGGCAATCCGTTCCATCTGACCGACGAGGTCTGTATCCGTCTGAAAGAACACGGCTGCGACAAATACCAGCTCTCCATCGACGGGCTTCGGGATACACATGACGCCATACGCAAGCCCGGGTCGTTCGATACGACCATCGAAAAGATCGCTGTCATCCGCAGGGCGGGCATCCGCTGTGCTGTCATGACAACCGTTTCGGGCACTAATATCCGGGAGATACCGGACATCATCGACATAGTGGTGGAACACGAGGTCGATATTTTCGCATTCGGACGGTATTGCCCCACCTCATTCGAGAAAAGCACCCACATCGAACCGCTGGAATACCGCGATTTTCTGGAACGCATCTGGCAAAAGTTCGAGCAATACAAGGAGTGCGGCACCACCTTCAACCTGAAAGACCATCTCTGGACGCTGTTCCTCTACGAGAAAGGCTTGTTCAGGATACCAGAAGGTTTGGACGACGATACGGTTTACGACGGCTGCCATTGCGGCGACTGCCACATGACTATCCTGCCGACGGGCGGTGTAATGGCCTGCCGGCGGTTCGACAGTCCGGTAGGCAACCTGTTCCGCGAACATATACACCGTATATACACCGGAGAAAAAATGGACGCCTACCGGCAATACGGGAAATTCGAGAAATGTTCCCGCTGCGAACTGTTGCGTTTTTGCCGGGGATGCCCAGCCGTGGCATACGGTTACACACACGATTTCTATGCGGCAGACCCGCAATGCTGGAGAGAACTTTGACCTTATGGATATACTTGAACTGATAAAGTACCGTCGGAGCATCCGGCGCTACACCGACCGGCAGGTGCCGGAAGAGGAGCTGCTGAAGATACTTGAAGCGGGGGCCTATGCGCCCAATGCCGGAGGCGGGCAGCGCAGCCGTTTCATCGCCTGTCGGGACAGAAAGCTCAATGAAACGATCGGCAGGCTGAATGTCGGAGGCCTCGACCGTTCGCGCCTCATAGGTGGGTTCGTGTCGAAAGAGCAGCCCTCGATTATCGACGACCCCTCCATCCGGTCGGGATTCTACGGCGCCCCGACCGTCATCACGATTTTCGGGCTGAAGAATTTCCTCTATTCCGTGCCCGACGCTTTTTGTGCTGCGGAGAACATGGTGCTCGAAGCCACGGCACTCGGCATATCGTCGTGCATTCTGGCCCGCGGAGAGGAGACATTTTCGAATCCCGAAGGCGAACGGATCCTGAGGGACTGGAACATCCCCGCCAATATGACGGCCTGCTGCTTTGTGATTCTGGGCTACGCAGACGGCCCCTATCCCGCATCGAAACCGCGCAAGGAGGGACGTTACTCGATCATCGGATAGGGTACGGCACAAACATCCGCCAAAACTACGGCCGGCATGAGAATATTCATGCCGGCCGTAGCATTCGCGTACAAAGGCACCGCGCTATTTGTTCCGGCGGGCTATCTCCACAGCCTTGGTAGTGGTGTAATACTTCGACTTCATCTGCGAAACCTCCCAGTCGGGCACCTTGCCGTCAACCAGATATTTCAGGAACACCTTCATCACCGAACTGAAACGCATCTCATGCGTCTTGACCAGCCCGGCGGGAATGACGATCCGCCACTCGCCGTCGCCCGACTTCTCGATGTCCAGCCCCGGATAGCGGTCGCCGACCGACGCGAGCGCCTTGCGCAGCTCGGCCTCGAAAGACTCCTTGTCGCCGGTCTTGCATGTGACGTAAAGCATGGGCTTGTAACCCTGCTCGGCACCCTGACGTATCGACACATCGGCCTTCGTGCCCTTGACCACCGAATAGTGCGTGTCGCCCGTACCCTCGTTGCCGACCTCGGCCATGAAGTTCCACACCACGCTCACACGCACGTTCACACCGTTGAGACGGTAGTTCATCTCGCCGTTGGAATAGACGTTGAGAGTATCGTCGACAATGTATTTCTCAAGAAATTCGGGATACCGGTCCTTGCCCGACACCAGACGGTACTTGTCCAGCGGAATCTTGGTAGCCCAGCGTCTGGCCGAGGTGAACTCCACCTGCGAGGCGTAGTCGATAGGCTGCTCGGGCATCACCGTGCACTGGACCAGATCCACCAGATGGGTAGTCACATCCACGATACCCTCGCCCTGCTGCTCGATATCGAAATACCATTCGGGGCGGGTGAGCGGCTGTCCCGAAACATATTTGAAGAAGTGGTGCACGCTCTCCTTGGTGATGGCCGGCTCCTCGGGCGTACCCTTCTCCATCCGGCCGAACAGCGAGGGAATGCCCACCAGCACACGCTGCAGTTCGTTGTTGATCTCCGAACGCTCGGTCATGATGTCGTACACCAGCACGCCGTCGGCCGCAGCCTTGTCGAGCGTCCGCTCCAGCACGGCGAAGCGCTCGCCGTCGATAGCCATAGGTTTGTCCGACAGCACATTGATACCGGCCTTCACCGCCGCTTCGACATACCCCGTCTTCTTGCCGTTGTTGCCTGCCAGCACCACGACGTTGCCCGCCTTGTCGGCGATCATCCGGTCGAGGAAATCGGCACCCGTATACAGCTGTTCGTCCCACGATGTGGGATTCTCGGCGCGGCTGTTGTAAATGGCCACACGGTCGAGGTGCATCTTGGCGTCGTCGCCCTCGGGCGCATAGACTCGCACCACCGGATCGACCTGATCGTACATGTACATCTGCACCAGCGCCGCATGGAAATGGCCCGGATCGAGCGTCATGAGTTTCACTTCGCCCCGACTTCCGTCGAAGGCCTTTTTCGCAGGCGTGCTGTGGCCGCACCCCGCAAATGCCGCGACCGCGCAGGCCGCGACGAACAGAATCGGTTTTTTCATCTCAGAATCAATATTTCGTTAAAATAGGTCTTCGTCGCATGGAAACCGCATGCCCCGCACGGCAGCTTCCGGGGAACAAAGATAGCATCAAATTTTAACTTTCAGACAAAAAATACGCGGCAAAACGGCGCAGTTTGCGGAATTTGAATTAAATTTGCGGGTCCTTGCGCGCACGCGGCACGCATACGCGAAGGGAAACATTTTATTATTAACCGTTTAACGAGCGATTGCATCGCAAAAACATTTCCAAGACTATGGAAGAAAACAAGAATGTAGCAAACGAAAACTTCGACTGGAATTCGTTTGAGAATGATCTGGATCTCTACGGCGGCCAGGCCAAGGAGGCCGTTGCCGAGGCTTACGACAAGACTCTGTCGAACATCGCGGTAGGCGAGGTTGTGGAGGGTACCGTAACCGAGATCAACAAGCGCGAAGTTACCGTCAACATCGGCTACAAGAGCGAAGGTATGATTCAGGCCACCGAGTTCCGTTACAACCCCGACCTCGCGGTAGGCGACAAGGTGGAGGTTTACGTCGACTCGGTAGAGGACAAGAGCGGCGCTCTGGCCCTCTCGCACAAGAAGGCCCGTCAGCTCAAGAGCTGGGACCGCGTGAACGAGGCCCTCAACAACGACGAGATCATCAAGGGTTACGTCAAGTGCCGCACCAAGGGCGGTATGATCGTCGACGTATTCGGAATCGAGGCGTTCCTCCCGGGTTCGCAGATCGACGTGAAGCCCATCCGCGACTACGATATCTACGTAGACAAGACCATGGAGTTCAAGGTCGTGAAGATCAATCAGGAGTTCCGCAACGTGGTAGTGTCGCACAAGGCTCTCATCGAGGCCGAGCTGGAGGCACAGAAGCAGGTCATCATGTCGAAGCTGGAGAAGGGCCAGATCCTCGAAGGTACGGTCAAGAACATCACCAACTACGGCGTATTCATCGACTTGGGCGGCGTGGACGGTCTTATCCACATCACCGACCTCTCGTGGGGCCGCGTAAACCACCCCGAGGAGATCGTGCAGCTCGATCAGAAGCTCAACGTGGTAATCATCGACTTCGACGAGCAGAAGAAGCGCATCGCACTGGGTCTGAAGCAGCTTACCCCGCATCCGTGGGAGGCTCTGGACGCCGGCCTGAAGGTAGGCGACAAGGTTAAGGGCAAGGTTGTCGTCATGGCCGATTACGGCGCATTCGTCGAGATCGCAGCAGGCGTAGAGGGTCTGATCCACGTGTCGGAGATGTCGTGGAGCCAGCACCTGCGTTCGGCTCAGGAGTTCCTGAAGGTAGGCGACGAGGTAGAGGCAGTGATCCTCACCCTCGACCGCGACGAGCGCAAGATGTCGCTCGGCATCAAGCAGCTCACTCCCGATCCGTGGGAGGGCATCGAGGCCAAGTATCCCGTCGGCACCAAGTGCAACGCCAAGGTACGCAACTTCACCAACTTCGGCGTATTCGTCGAGATCGAGGAGGGTATCGACGGTCTGATCCACATCTCGGATCTGAGCTGGACCAAGAAGGTCAAGCACCCCAGCGAGTTCACGCAGATCGGCGCCGAGATCGAGGTGGTAGTTCTCGAGATCGACAAGGAGAACCGCCGTCTGAGCCTCGGCCACAAGCAGCTGGAGGAGAACCCGTGGAACGAGATCGAGGGCAAGTACTCGACCGACACCGTTCACTCGGGCACCATCACCGAGATGACCGACAAGGGCGCCGTAGTATCGCTGGGTGACAACATCACCGGCTTCGCTCCCGCCAAGCACCTCGTGAAGGAGGACGGCACCACGCTGAAGCAGGGTGACACCGCCGACTTCAAGGTGATCGAGTTCTCGAAGGCCACCAAGCGCATCACCCTCTCGCACACCCGCATCTTCGAGGAGGCGAAACGTGCCGAGGCTGCTGCCGAGAAGGCCGAGAAGCGCGCTTCGGCCGAGGCTACCAAGTCGTCGGTAAAGAAGATCAACGCTTCGATCGAGAAGACCACTCTGGGCGACATCGCAGGTCTGGCCGAGCTGAAGGCCGCAATGGAGGATGCCAGCAAGAACAACAAGTAAGCGCCTTAAGCGCCAATACCGATAAAAACCCCGGACCTCTGTTGAGGTCCGGGGTTTTTATTTACTCCGCCGTCCGACTACTGCTCGAATGCCTCGCGGACCGGTTTCCCGCGCCACACATCGGGCGTGGCGGCACCGAAAATGTAGGCGATGGTCGGGGCCGTGTCGTAACGCATGACCGGCGCCGCGATCTCGTGTCCGCCCTTCACGCCGCGTCCGAAGAATATCAGAGGCGCCTCCATCTCGGCCATGGTCGTACCACCGTGACCGTTGCCGGTGCCGCCGTGATCCGACACGATAATGAAGAGCGTATCGTCATACATGCCCGCACGCTTCGTCGTCTCCACGATACGGGCCAGATGCGAGTCGAGTTCGTGCATGCGCTCCATGTAAGGTTCCGAGCCCCAGCCGTACTTGTGCCCCTCGACATCGGGCGAGTCGTAGATCACCATCGAGAATCCGGGTTTGTTGTCGGCCAGATAGGCGGTAAAGGCATCGGTAATGTCGGCGCTGCGGTTGTCGCCCATCGGAATATGTTTGTGAAACGTCGCAGCCTTGTTGTCGATCAGATCGCCCTGCACGCCCCACTCGTACATGACACATATATCCATGTCGGGATCGTGATCACGCAAGACGGTCAGTATGGTCGGAAATATGCCATTGCGCCCGAGCTCCACCGACGGAAAATCGGGCTTGCGGCTGCCCCACGTGTTGAATCCGTGCATTTCGGGGCCGACACCCATATACATCGACGCCCAGTTGCAGGCACTCGACGAGGGGAGCACGCTGCGGGCCTTGGCGGTCCATGCGCCGCCGTCGGCCATAGCCCGCAGAACGGGCATGTCGAGCCGGTCGAACACGTTGCCGGCCAGACCGTCGAAACCCACCACTACCACATGCTTCACTCCGCGCACACCTCCGCGGTCGGCGGTTCCGCACGATACCGACAGCGCCAGCATGAGCAGCGCCGCACAAAAAACAGAAATACGATTATTCATAAAAATGGAATTTAGGTAAAACACTGTACAACCTCACCGCACATCAGGCGGCGGATGATTACAAAGTTATCAAATTCCCGTCACAGCAGCAAACAATCGCACCGCCTATTTGCCGATGTTTATCGGAATGCCGTAATCGTGCTTCACCTCGTCCATGACGAAGGTGCTCATCAGCGACCCGAGGCTGTCGATCGACCCCAGCACATTCAGTATGAACTCCTGATAGTACCGCATGTCGGGCGCATGTATCTTCAGCAGATAGTCGTAGTCGCCCGATATGTTGTAACACTCCGTTACCTCGGGTATGTCGCGCACCACACGCACGAACTCGGCGGCTATGTCGCGGTTGAGCCGGCGCAGCTTCACGCTGCAGAACACGACGAATCCGCAGTTCAGCTTTCCGGCATCGAGCACGGCTATGTACTTCTTTATATATCCGCCCGCATCGAGCCGGCGCAGACGCTCGAACACCGGCGTGGGCGACAGATTCACGCGCGCGGCCAGCTCCTTGGTCGTAAGCCGCGAGTTTTCCTGAAGTATCCTCAGGATGTTAAGGTCGGTCCTGTCAAGAGTATCCATAGAATAAAATTCTTCCGGCGGCCGTTTACGTAGGCCACAACAGAAATAAAATACATATTAATACACAAAAATAGTTATATTTTCCATATTACACAATTTCATTGTTCGTTTAATCCACATACCGTAATTTTGTCAGCACAGAAACGATAAAAACATCACGATTATGGCAACAAGAAAACTTCACTTCGAGACCCTCCAGCTACACGTAGGACAGGAACAGCCCGACCCCGCCACCGACGCACGCGCGGTGCCAATATATCAGACCACATCATACGTATTCCGCAACTCACAGCATGCGGCCGACCGCTTCGGTCTGCGCGACGCAGGCAACATTTACGGGCGCCTGACCAACTCGACGCAGGCGGTGTTCGAGCAGCGCATGGCGGCGCTCGAAGGGGGTGTGGCCGCTTTGGCCGTAGCCTCGGGCGCGGCGGCGGTGACATACGCATTGCAGAACATACTCACCGCGGGCGACCACATCGTGGCGGCAGACAACCTCTACGGAGGCTCGTTCAACCTGATAACCCACACTCTAGCCACGCAGGGCATAGCCAGCACCATAGTGAACGTGAACGACCCCGAGGCGCTCGAAGCAGCCATACGGCCGAATACGAAAGCCATATACGCCGAGACGTTCGGCAATCCCAATTCGGACGTTACAGACATCGAAGCGGTAGCCGCCACGGCCCACCGCCACAACATTCCGTTCATCATCGACAACACGTTCGGCACGCCATACCTCATACGCCCCATCGAACACGGAGCCGACATAGTGATCCACTCGGCCACCAAGTTCATAGGCGGCCACGGATCGAGCCTCGGCGGAGTGATCGTCGACGGAGGCCGGTTCGACTGGAAAGCCAGCGCCGACAAGTTCCCCACACTCGCCCAACCCAATCCGAGCTATCACGGTGCGATATTCGCCGACGTGGCCGGGGAGGCGGCATTCGTCACACGCATACGCGCCGTACTGCTGCGCGACACCGGTGCCGCCATATCGCCGTTCAACGCATTCATCCTGCTGCAAGGACTTGAGACCCTGTCGCTGCGCGTGGAGCGCCACGTGGCCAACGCGCTGAAGGTGGTCGGCTATCTCGACAAGCACCCGAAAGTGGCCAAGGTCAACCACCCCTCGCTCGCCGGACACCGCGACCACGCCCTGTACGAACGCTACTACCCGCAGGGTGCCGGCAGCATATTCACATTCGAAATCAAAGGCGGACAGGAAGAGGCATGGCGGTTCATTGATTCGCTGGAGATATTCTCGCTGCTGGCCAACGTGGCCGACGTGAAGAGTCTGGTGATACACCCCTACACCACCACCCACTCGCAGATGACACCCGACGAACTGGCACAGCAGCACATAACGCCGGCAACGGTGCGTCTGAGCATAGGCACGGAACACATCGACGACATAATAGCCGATCTGGATCAGGCGTTGGCAGCCATCTGACGGAAACGGCCCCATGCCGCACCGGAAAAAAATGCGGCATGAGGACCGGAATCCGGCCGGACATGGCTGCATAAACGAAATTTGTCACTATATTTGCATAAAGAAACTAAACGGATCACCATGCGGACTGCGTCACACGATACGATACTTCGCGCAACGGCTTGCTGTTGTTGCTGTCGCGCCGTGCCCGCCGCCGCGAACAGTCTGCCATGCAGACGCCGGTAGACTCTACCGGACAATAAACGGAACAACGGGGCGGCATCTTTTCGGGGTGCCGCCTTTTTATCAAAAAATTCAAAACAGGGAATTATGAAAAATATTGCAGCATCGGTTCTGGAGCTCGTGGGCGGAACACCCATGACGGAACTCTCAAGGCTCGGCGGCGAGGCTGGCGCCGCAGCGAGGATAATCGCCAAAGCCGAATCGTTCAATCCGGCGGGCAGCGTGAAGGATCGCATAGCGCTGGCCATGATCGAGGACGCCGAGGCGCGCGGCACGCTGAGCGAGGGCGCGACAATAATCGAACCCACGAGCGGCAACACGGGCGTCGGTCTGGCACTCGTATGCGCCGTGAAAGGATACCGGCTCATACTTACCATGCCCGAGACAATGAGCGTCGAACGGCGCCGGCTGGTAGAGGCATACGGTGCACGGGTGGTGCTCACACCGGGTGCCGAGGGCATGCGCGGCGCCATAGCCAAGGCCGAGGCGCTGCACGCCGAGACAGAGGGTTCGGTCATGTTGCAGCAGTTCGAGAATCCGGCCAACCCCGCACGCCACTACGCCTCGACAGGCGAGGAGATATGGCGCGACACCGGCGGCACGGTCGACATATTCGTCGCGGGCGTGGGGACCGGCGGCACGGTGAGCGGTACCGGCCGACGGCTCAAGGAGCTGAACCCGCAGATAAAGGTGGTCGCCGTCGAGCCGGCCTCATCGCCCGTACTGTCGGAAGGACATGCCGGGGTGCACAAGATTCAGGGTATAGGTGCGGGATTCATCCCCAAGAATTACGATGCGGCTACAGTCGACGAGGTGATAGCCGTCACCGACAGCGACGCGATAGGCACCGCACGTCTGCTCGCCTCGCGCGAGGGGCTGCTCGCCGGCATCTCGTCGGGAGCTGCGGCATACGCAGCGCTGCTGCTGGCCCGGCGCGAGGAGAACCGCGGCAAAACGATCGTCGTGCTGCTGCCCGACACCGGAGAAAGGTATCTGTCGACGCTGCTGTACGCCTTCGACGAGTATCCGGCCGAGGTAAGATTCACCGACATGTAATCACGACCGGCAGCCATGAACAGCTTTATACAGGAGACGGCCGCCGCACTGGCGGCACCCGATCACAACATAGGCACACCCGCAGCCACAGGCATCGACACCCGGGAGCTGGAGAGTGCCGTAAGACTTTTCCGTATGACGGTATTCGCCGGCTACTTCGGCGCCGCAGCCACGGAGGAAAATCTCGAACAGTTCGCCGTAACCGTTGCGCGGCAGACGGCGCGGGCATGCGTACTGTTCGGCAGAAGCGAACATGCCGAGGCGCGACAGCGAGGACAGCAGACGGCCGTCCGACTGGTCGGGCGCATTCCCGAACTGCGCCGGCGGTTAGGCACCGACGTGAAGGCCGTATTCGACGGCGACCCCGCCGCCCGCAGCCATGCGGAGGTGATAATGTGCTACCCCGCCATAACGGCCATGACGCACTACCGTCTGGCCCACGAGATGCTGCTTCTGGGCGTGCCCGTCATTCCGCGCATGATAACCGAGGCGGCACACTCGCTCACCGGCATCGACATACATCCGGCCGCCGTCATCGGCGACTACTTCAGCATCGACCACGGCACGGGTGTGGTGATAGGCGAAACGTGCGTAATAGGCAGCCACGTGAGGATATATCAGGGTGTCACGCTCGGCGCCAAGAGCTTCAAGTTCGACGCCGAAGGCAACATCGTCAACGAGCCGCGGCACCCGATACTCGAGGACAACGTGGTCGTCTACTCCAATTCGTCGATACTGGGCCGCGTGCGCATAGGACACGACTCGGTGATAGGCGGCAACGTATGGCAGACCACCGACCTGCCGCCCTACTCGCGTGTGGTTCAGGGACGCGCCAGCGTGTCGACGTTCGAAAACGGCGGCGGAATATGACACGGCCGCCTACTGGCCGTTCCACTGCGGCATGGTAAAGCAAAACGCGCGGAGGCCCGCTATCGCTCACTCCGCAGACTGCGACCAGCGATTACAGGACTGAAACAGATAACTCCAAAAACGAAATCGGCTCCGGATTATTCCGGAGCCGATTGATTCTATCGCTACGAGAGTCGCCTTACAGAGCATTCACGTGCAGGGCCAGCGAACTCTTCAGGTTGGCAGCCTTGTTCTTGTGAATGATGCCGTGCTTCGACAGTTTGTCGAGCATCGACGATACCTTGGGCAGCAGTGCCTCGGCAGCGCTCTTCTCGGCAGTATTGCGCAGAGCCTTCACGGCGTTACGCGCAGTCTTGTGATACAAACGGTTGTGGGCGCGTTTGGTGACGGTCTGGCGAATTCTCTTCTTCGATGACTTGTGATTTGCCATAATCTTTAATGTCTTTTTATTTTTTACTTTTTAATTGTCCTGTTTTACGGAAAAGACACGACGAACCGTTTTCAACAAACGCTCCGGCTGTCAAAGCAGTCCTCCGTCCTTCCGACCATGTTGTGAAACCTGCGCTTCACTGGCGCTCCGTGGAACGCCGAAATCATTGTCCACCTGTCAAATACCCCTGCGGGTATAAGTCGTAGCCCATAGCAGAATCGAACTGCTCTTTCAAGAATGAAAATCTTGCGTCCTAACCGATAGACGAATGGGCCTTACCGCTATCGCACCCCATTGCCCTAACAACTGGCACTTTAGCGATGCAAAGGTAGCAAAAAAATAATTATCTGCAACAAGTACGACAAAAAAAAGCTGCACTCGCATGCACATTGTGCGGATCGGCCGACATTTCAGGACAATGCCGCCCGCCGACGCATCGCACCGCCGCGCTCCCGCAGCCTCAGTCGTGCATCACCGGAGAGGGATTGGCATTACGCTCGTACACCCGGAAGTCGCCCAGCAGCAGCGCCTCGTCCCGGATGCCGTTCGTCGGGCGGTCGGCGGCATTCTCCATACGGCGGCCGAAACTGCGGTAAATTCCGAACTTGTTGCGTATGTTGGTGGCGCCGCGCCGCCACAGATCGACGTTGGAGAAACGGCCGTTCATCAACTCCTTGCCGTCACGCACGCGCACGATGCTTATGCCGAACTCGCCTTCGTGGGTATAGTGCATCTCGGTGCGCACCTGCACCCATTCGTCCTCGAAATCCTCGATCGGAACGCCGTCGATCAGAACGCCGAGCGACGAGGCGCGCGTATCGCCCGTGTGTATAACCTGCACGCGGCGGTTGCCGCCGTCGGCATCGCTGCGCAGCGTTATGGTAATAAGAGGCGCACCGTTATTGCCTTCCTGAGCCTTGAGCTGATGTATATGGCAGAACTGCGGCGAAGGGCGGTAACCCTTCGGTATGCGGAATTTCCACTCCAGACACTGCCACTCGTCCCAGTTGCCGTTCATGCCGTGCCAACCGGCCGAGGTGCGGCTCTTCATCTCATTGCGCTGACGGTCGCCCATACGGCCGCGGTCGCCGTCCAGAGCCTCGCCGGCGTGGCTGATGAAGCGGAAGACGTACTGTTCCAGCTGTTGATCGTAGATGCACTGGCAGTGGATCCCGTCATGATGATCGTGCTCCGAAGAGTTGGGATGCTCCGAATAATCCCAGCCCAGCGAGCGCATATAGCTATGGATCGCCGCATAGTCCTTGCCGACGAGCGACGGGTCGCCCTGCATCGACGCCCGCAACACATATCCGTCATCGGCCGACATGGCCTTCACAACACCGCGCGCGGCCGCGGCCGCAACACGGACAGCCCGCTCGGGGACAACTGCCGAACACAACAGTGTGCCGCACACGATAGGCAGAACGGCCGAAGCCGCCATACAAAAACGCTTTTTCATAACAGTTGCATCACAATACATAAAAGCGAGGACACAGACCGCCGCCCGAAACCGGACCGGTCTGCATCCCCGCAAAAAACATCCGGCTACCTGTTGGCGTCGATAACCCCGCAAATGCGGTCGAACACCTCGTCCATGGTACCCACGCCGTCGATGGCGGCATACTTGCCCTGCTTGCCGTAGTGGTCGGCAACAACGGCCGTCTGCTCGCGGTACACCGAGATACGGTTGCGGATAACATCCTCCGAAGCGTCGTCGGCACGGCCCGAATCCTTGCCGCGCAGCAGAATGCGCTTCACGAGCTCCTCCTCGGGAACATCCATGTAAACCATAACGTTCACGCTCTGACCATCCTCGGCCAGAATACGGTCGAACTCCTCGGCCTGCGCCGTGGTACGCGGGAATCCGTCGAAGATGTTGCCGGCGGCATCGCCGTGCTCCTTCAGATAGTTGCGGATCATGCCTATCACGATCGAGTCGGGAGCCAGACGGCCCGATTCGATGTAGCTCTGCATGCTCTTGCCCAGCTCGGTGCCGCGTGCGATCTCGCCGCGGATCACCTCGCCCGTAGAGATGTGGTTGATGTTATACTTCTCCTTGATACGCGCCGCCTGCGTTCCCTTGCCGCATCCCGGCGCTCCGAACAATATTATATTCAACATAAATCTATTATTGTTTTAGACTTTATCCGCTGTCAAAATTACAAAAACTTACACAAAAAACGTCCTTGCCGGCAATAATTATTAAACTTATTTACAATCGGCCCGCCGCCCGGCATACTCCGTCAGCCCGGCATCCCGTTCCGGCGGTCATCCGCCGCACCCGCCCGGCCGCGTTTATCGCTCCGGCACGCATGCACGTTTCATCGTTTTTGATTACTTTTGCACAAGCGGGAAACTCCGCGCCACAGCATTTATGAAAAGACTCATCGCAACAGCGGCCGCAGCCGCCATACTCGTTTCATGCAGCCGTCAGCAGCAGGAGCTGACGACAGCCGGATTCATCGACAGCGCCACGCCTCACCGGATCGTGCTGAACAGCATGGAGGGCGAGAATCCGGGCAAAACAGTATTCGCCATCGACGACGACACGCAGTTCGATCCCGACGGCATCATCGAAGGCAACATAGCCGAGGTAATCTACCTGCCCTCCGAGCAGGGGGAGACCGCCACGGCAATATCCATAATCACCGACGCCACCTACCCCGACGTGCTCGGACTGTGGAAAACATACGAAAATGCGGCCCTGCCGGTGGCTATCGAACTGCATACATGCGGCCGGCTGACGCAGACACGTCCGACGCAGGTGCTGACATTCACCCGCTGGCAGCTGGAGGGTACCGACAACACCATAATGCTCTTCGGCCGGGTGACGCTGCCCGGCGGCGAGCAGTCCGGCGAATTCGCCACCCGGGCCGTATTCTCAAGGGAGAAGGGGAAAAAGCTGCTGACGCTGAAACCCGACAACGGCCGGGAAACGAAGCTCTACTTCGTGGAATAAATGCAAGACTCCGGCACGGCATTACGTTTCGCCGCACCGGAGCCGTCACGCAATCACAAGCCGGATCACTCCTTGAAACCCTGCGCACGCAGCTTGATATCGCTGCCGTCGGGCGTCACGAGATAGGCGCCTGTCGATTCGCGGGTGATATGACCCACCACGTCGACCAGTCCCAGCCGCATGACCTGCTCCTGCATGGCCAGCGGCACGGTGAACAGCAGTTCGTAGTCCTCGCCGCCGTTGAGCGCCGCCACCACCGGATCGACATGCATCTCCTCGGCCAGAGCCGTAGTCTGCTTTGCGATAGGAATACGGTCGAGATATATGCGCGCACCGCACTTCGAGGCCTTGCATATCTGCAGCACCTCGCTCGCAAGGCCGTCCGACAGGTCGATCATCGAGGTAGGCACGATCTTCTCCCCGGCCAGAACATCCACTATATCCTTGCGCGCCCGCGGCTTCAGGTAACGCTGCAACAGATATTCATAACCCTTGAACTGCGGCTCGGGATTGCTCACATCGGCCAGCACACGCTTCTCGCGTTCGAGCAGCTGCAATCCCATATACGCCGCGCCGAGGTTGCCCGTGATACATATCAGGTCGTTGAACTGCGCGCCCGAACGATACGTCAGCGACTTGCGGCGCGCACGGCCGACTGCGGTGATTCCGATCACAAGCCCGGTCACCGAGGCTCGCGTATCGCCGCCCACCATGTCCACACCCAGCTCCTTGCATGCGAACCCGATGCCTTCGTACAGATCCTTCAGCGCATACCGGTTCCAATACTCAGCAGACATGGCCAGAAGGCCGTGTTCCTCATTGA
>CAZFIN010000028.1:0-21005 GCA_964519525.1 uncultured Alistipes sp.
GCGACGAGCGAATATCCGCGTTTCTGCGAGGGCGCGCGCTACTGGCTCCAGTGGTCGGGATTCGGTGAGGAGGTCTACAACAAGAAAGAGGATGCGAACGACTACATCGACGACTACACCTCGCGCGCCCACTGGGTGAACGCACTGATGGGCGGTTCGGAGCGTCTGCCCAAACAGAACGGAAAGGGCATTCCGCTCGATCTGGCGCTGGCGTTCCATTCCGATGCCGGGGTGCGGCTGAACGACGACATAATAGGAACGCTGGGAATATTCTACACCAAGGACAACAAGGGCAGTTTCGAGGGCGGCGCCGACCGTTATCTGTCGCGCGAGCTGACCGACATAGTGATGACGCAGATGGTCGACGACATACGGGCCAGCTGCGAACCGGCATGGAGCCGCCGCGGCATGTGGAACCGATCGTACTACGAGGCGCGCGTGCCGTGCGTTCCCACGATGCTGCTCGAATCCATGTCGCACCAGAACTTCGCCGACATGCGCTACGGCAACGACCCGCGGTTCAAGTTTCTGGTCAGCCGTGCCATCTACAAGGGAATCCTGCGTTATCTGTCGAGCCAGTACAACTGCCCCTATACGGTGCAGCCCCTGCCCGTCGAGGCCTTCAGCGCAGGATTCGCCGAAGCGGGTTCGGCCGATGTGATGCTTCGCTGGCGGGCCGTGACCGATCCGCTGGAACTTTCGGCCGACCCTGATTACTATATAGTATATACCAGCGTCGACGGCGGCGGATTCGACAACGGCAGCAGGGTGGACGGCACCTCGGTGCGCATGAAGCAGCAGGAGGGACACACGTACCGCTACCGCGTGACGGCCGTCAACAAGGGAGGCGAGAGTTTCCCGAGCGAGACGCTCGCGTCGCACAAGGCGGAAAACGAACGCGGCAGGGTGCTGGTCATCAACGGATTCGACCGCGTAAGCGCCCCGATGAACATTCAGGGCGATTCGATCGCCGGCTTCTACAACTACTACGATTCGGGGGTAGCCTACATAAAGGACATATCGTTCATCGGCGAACAGCGCAATTTCGACCGGCGTCTGTCGCGGTCCGAGAACGACAACGACGCTCTCGGATCATGTTACAGCGACTACGAGACCGAGGTCATAGCCGGCAACACGTTCGACTATCCGGCCGTGCACGGCCGTTCGATCGCGGCGGCAGGATTCTCGTTCTGCTCGTCGAGCGTGAAGGCTGTCGAACTGGGCGACGTCGACATGAACGACTATGCGCTGGCCGATCTGATACTCGGCAAACAGCGTTCGTGCTCCATGGGGCGCGGAACCGCAGGGTGCGAGTTCAAGACATTCCCCGCGCCGTTGCAGGAGAAGATAACGGGCTTTACCGGCAACGGCGGCTCGCTGTTCGTTTCCGGCTGTTACGTGGGGTGCGATCTGTGGAAGGGAGCCGACGCCGCACCGCAGGACAAGGACTTCGCCCGGCAGGTGCTGCATTTCTCCTACAACGGCAGCATGGCCACACGGCGCGGCACGGTGCGCGTGGTGGCTTCGCCCATGCACATGACGCGGCGGAACATAACATTCAACCGCGAACCGTCGCGCGAATGCTATGCCGTGGAGTCGCCCGGGTGCATCTCCCCGTTCGGACGCAACGCATACATAGCCATGCGCTACGCCACCAACAACCAGTCGGCGGCGGTATGCTACGGCGGACCGGTCTACCGCAGCGTGGTGATGGCGTTTCCGTTCGAGACAATACTCGACGAGGGCGAGCGCGACGCGCTCATGTCGGGTGTGCTGGATTTCCTGAGCAAACCGAAAGAATAGATACACGAACAAAAAAAATACATTGAACATGTCACTGGAAAAAACTATTTCGAGCCAGATCATGGCCGCCATGAAGGCCAAGGATGCGGTACGCCTGAGCGCACTGCGCAACATCAAGAAGTACATCATCGAGGCCAAGACAGCCGCAGCCGGTGTGGACGAACTGGCCGACGCCGACGTAGTGAAGATCATATCGAAGCTGGCAAAGCAGGGCTGCGACTCGGCCGACATATACACACAGCAGAACCGTCCCGATCTGGCCGCCGAGGAGCTGGCTCAGGTGAAAGTGATGCAGGAGTTCCTTCCGCAGCCGCTGACGGCCGAGGAGCTGACGGCCGCCGTAAAGGAGATCATAGCCGAAGTGGGCGCCGAATCCATGAAGGAGATGGGCAAGGTCATGGGCGTGGCTTCGAAGAGGCTGGCCGGAAAGGCCGACGGCAAGGATATTTCGGCCAAGGTACGCGAGTTGCTCGCATAACGCCGGGATATGCTGTCCGCACATACTCTGAAGACCGTCTCCATGCCTATGGGCATGGTGGTGGGGGCGTTGCTGTGCCGCGAGATAGGGTGGATCGAGGAGATGACGCACCATATGCTCACGCCCTCGTTCATCGTTCTGATGCTGTTTTTCACATTCTGCCGCGTCGATGTCCGGCGGATGCGGTTCTCGTGGCTGCACGTATGGCTGCTGCTGTTTCAGGCCGCCGGCAGCATGGCGGTATATTTTCTGCTTGCGCCTTTCGACATAGTGGTGGCGCAGGGCGGGATGATCTGCATTCTGGCTCCCGTGGCAATGGCCGCCGTCGTCATAGGCGGAATGCTGGGCGCCAATGTGGAGACGATGGCCGCATACAGTCTGCTGTGCAACATATCGGTGGCCTTCGCGGCGCCGGTAGTGCTCCACGCCTTCGGCAACGGCGAGTGCACGGTATGGCAGATATTGCAAAAGGTGGCGCCTCTGCTCGTGGCTCCGTTCATCGCGGGTCAGCTGTGCCGCGCGTTCCTGCCGCGGGTGAGCGGATGGGTATCCGATCACAGCCAGATCTCGTTCTACATCTGGCTGCTGTCGCTGACCGTGATAATAGGCCGCACCACATGTTTCCTGCTCGACCACGACGAGGCCGACCGCACGGTCGAGATGGCTCTGGCCGGAGTGTCGCTGGTGATCTGTCTGTCGCAGTTTGCCGCCGGACGATGGATCGGACGCCGCTACGGCGACACCGTAGCTGGCGGACAGTCGCTCGGACAGAAGAATACGGTGCTGGCCGTATGGATGGCGCAGTCGTTTCTCGACCCCATCTCCTCGGTCGCCCCGACCGCATACATCGTCTGGCAGAACTTCGTGAACAGCTGGCAGATATACCGGAAGGACCGGACAAGATAACAGGAGGCGCGCATGCCGGCCGCATATCCGCGGAATACGGATCGGTCAGCAGTCGGTGCCCCCTGCGTCGCCCGCCGGCCGTCTTATGCAAAAGGGGATAATGATGCAAAAACGGCCTGAACCTCTGCCGCCGCGAATTGCGGTTACGGGTTCAGGCTTTTTCTGTATTGCAGCGGCGACATGCCGGTGTGTTTCTTGAAGTACTGACCGAAAAACGACTGGTCCGGAAATTTCATGCGGTCGGCTATCTCGTTAATGTTCAGATCGGTATTCTTCAGCATTATTTTCATCTCCACCACCGCATGGCGGTCGATGATGTCCTTGGCCGTCTCGCCGCTCAATCCCTGCACCACAGCATACAGATAGCGTGAAGTGACATGCAGCATGCCCGCATAGAAGCCCACCTCGCGCCGAGTGCCGCAATGCTGATGGACAAGCTGTATGAACAGTCTGAATATCTCGTTCTTGCGGCTTTCCTTCTTCCCGCGGTTGCTTTCGAAAAACGGTTTCGACCTGTTATATTCGTAAAACATGACATTCTGGATGCAGTTCCTCGCGATCTCGCGCCGGAACTCTATTTCACGGTCTTTGTATACCCGTTCGATCACTCCGCTCATAACCTTTACATAATCCACATCGCCGCTGTCGATCGGCAGACACGGGGCGTCGCGTATGAAACTGAAGAACCGCGGTTCGAACAGGCTGGCGATCTCGTGAAACAATCCGTAATGGCACCCGATATAACACAGTCTGAAATCAGCCGACGGCGACACGATCCTCACGATCGAATCTGGAAGCAGCAATACACGGACACCTCTTTCGAGCCCGTATCGCAGCAGGTCGATCTCAATATCGGCCCGCCCGTCGAGGCACAGCATGATCAGGGCGCAGTCGATCTTTGTCAGACCGTCGGGAATTTCGCAACCGCATGTGCCAGCGGCAAAGGGATTTTCATCTGTCAGATTCCACATTTCCGAAGTAGTGTTTTCATAAAACAAATATAGTTTTTTTCCGGCAAACGACAATAACAGTTCCGGTTTTATACAAAAAAACGGTTAATTACATCTTTATACGCTACGATTTTACCTCTATTTTTGCGCTCGGATTTTCCGGCTTCGCGAATAAGGCTGCCGCCTGTTCCGCGATGCTTTTTATTTGTGACAAAACCATATTTATAGCAATAAGCAATGATGACAGCAAGCAAAAAGACATGGGTCCCGATCATCATAATCGGAACCATGCTGACGACGGCGTGTAAGGACGAGCCGGTCGTACAACACGAGGCGGAGTACGCGGTAATGACGGTAACTCCGTCGGACCGGACACTGACGACATCCTATTCGGCGTCGATACGCGGACGTCAGGACATCGACATTTACCCTCAGGTCGGCGGAACTCTGACTAAACTGTGCGTAACCGAGGGGCAGAACGTCCGTCGCGGACAGACCTTGTTCATTATAGATCAGGTCCCGTACAAAGCCGCACTGGATATGGCCATGGCCAATGTCGAGGCTGCGAAGGCCGCTCTGGCCACAGCCGAGCTGACGTACGAGAGCCGCAGGGAGCTGTATCGCAAGAACGTGGTGTCGGAATACGACCTTAAGACGGCCGAAAACGCCTGCATGTCGGCCAAGGCCCAGCTGGCACAGATGAACGCGCAGGAGGTAAATGCCCGCAACAACCTGTCGTACACCGAGGTCAAGAGTCCGGCCGACGGAGTGATCGGCATGCTGCCGTACCGCGTGGGCGCACTGGTGTCACCGGCCGGAATGCCACAGCCGCTGACGACCGTATCCGACAATTCGGACATGTACGTATACTTCTCGATCCCCGAAAACCAGCTGCTGGCCGTCACGAGGAAATACGGTTCGAAAGACAAGACGCTGGAGAACATGCCCGAAGTCGAGCTGATGCTCAACGACAAATCGGTATATGCCGAGAAGGGCCGCATCGAGAGCATAAGCGGCGTGATCGACCGCACCACAGGAACGGCCGGCATGCGCGCCGTATTCCCCAACCGCGACGGTCTGCTGTTCAGCGGGGCGTCGGGCAACGTGATAATTCCGTCGGAGCGGCAGGGCTGTCTGGTTATTCCACAGTCGGCGACGTTCGAGATTCAGGACCACACATACGTCTATAAGGTAGTCGACGGAAAGGCGAACTCGGCTCCGGTGACCGTAAGCCGCGTCAACGGCGGACAGGAGTATATCGTCGAGAGCGGGCTGCAGGCCGGCGAGCAGATAATAATCGAAGGTGTGGGCATGCTCAACGAGGGCACCCCCGTAAAAATACGCAATACGGCATCCGACGGGAAATAACACCGCGCCGGCCGGCATCCGGCCGGCCGTACAAACATAATACAGACAAAGAAGATGAATTTAAGAACATTTATAGAACGTCCGGTATTTTCGGCCGTGATCTCGATCACGATAGTCATACTGGGCATCATAGGGTTGTGCTCGCTTCCGGTCGAGCAATATCCCGACATAGCGCCGCCTACCGTAATGGTGACGACGACATACTACGGCGCAAGCGCCGAGACACTGCAGAAGAGCGTGATCGCACCGCTGGAGGAGGCCATCAACGGAGTCGAGGACATGACCTACATGACCTCCACGGCGACCAACTCGGGCAGCGTGCAGATAGCCGTATACTTCAAGCAGGGCACCGATCCCGACATAGCGGCGGTGAACGTGCAGAACAAAGTGTCCCGGGCCACGGCGCTGCTGCCGGCCGAGGTCACTCAGGTAGGCGTCACAACCACCAAGCGTCAGACGAGCATGTTGCAGATATTCACGCTGTACAGCCCCGACGACTCCTACGACGAGAATTTCCTGTCGAACTACATAAACATCAACCTCAAGCCCGAGATTCTGCGTGTTCAGGGCGTAGGCGAACTTACCATATTGGGTGCGTCGTACTCGATGCGCATATGGATGCGTCCCGACGTGATGGCGCAATACGGACTGATTCCGTCCGACATAACGGCGGCTCTGGCCGAACAGAATATCGAGGCCGCGACAGGAGCGATAGGCGAGAACTCGAACGAGACCTATCAGTACACCATGAAATACACCGGACGACTGGCGACTCCCGAACAGTTCGGCCAGATCGTCATACGCTCGTTCGACAACGGCGAAGTGCTTAAACTGGAGGACGTCGCCACCATAGAGCTCGGACGCGAGGTTTACGGTTACGTAGGTGAGCTGAACGGACACCCGGGCATATCGTGCATGGTGTTCCAGACCGCAGGATCGAATGCCACGGCAGTGAACGCCCAGATCAACGCACTGCTCGACAAGGCCCGCAAGGATCTCCCGAAGGGAATCGAGATAATCCAGATGATGAGTACCGACGACTTCCTGTACGCGTCGATAGACGAGGTGCTGAAGACACTGCTCGAGGCCATCATCCTCGTGGTGCTCGTCGTCTACATCTTCCTGCAGGACATACGCTCGACGCTCATCCCGCTCGTCGGCATCATCGTGTCGCTGATCGGAACATTCGCCTTCATGTCATTGGCCGGATTCTCGATCAACCTCATCACGCTCTTCGCGCTCGTTCTCGTGATCGGAACCGTGGTGGACGACGCCATAGTGGTGGTGGAGGCCGTGCAGGCGCGTTTCGACGTCGGTTACAAATCGTCGTACATGGCCAGCCTCGACGCCATGAAAGGAATATCGAACGCGGTGATAACCTCGTCGCTCGTGTTCATGGCCGTATTCATCCCCGTGTCGTTCATCGGCGGCACGTCGGGAACATTCTACACCCAGTTCGGAATCACAATGGCGGTGGCCGTAGGCATATCGGCCGTCAACGCCCTTACGCTCAGCCCCGCATTGTGCGCCATACTGCTCAAACCCTACATAAACGAGGACGGAACCCAGCGCGACAATTTCGCGGCGCGGTTCCGCAAGGCATTCAATGCGGCGTTCTCGGTCATAGTCGACAAATACAAGAAAGGCGTCATGTTCTTCATCAAGCGTCCATGGCTCACATGGTCGACCGTCGCATGTTCGGCTGTAATTCTGGTGGTGCTGATGAACAACACCAAAACAGGACTGGTGCCCGACGAGGATCAGGGTGTGGTGATGATAAACGTAACCACTCCGTCAGGATCGTCGATCGCCACCACCGACAAGATCATGTCACGCATCAGAGAGCGCCTGAGCGACATACCCAAGGTGAAAAACATCATGAAGGTCACCGGCTACGGACTGATCTCGGGGCAGGGCAGTTCGGCCGGCATGTTCATCGTGCGTCTCGAGGACTGGGACCGGCGAAAGGCCAAGGAGGAACAGGTGCAGGCGGTCATCAACCGAATTTATGCGCTTACGGCCGACATCAAGGATGCCAGCATATTCGCCATGGCTCCGGGCATGATACCGGGCTACGGCATGGGCAACTCGCTCGATCTTAACATTCAGGACAAACAGGACGGCGATCTGGCCCAGTTCAACGGATACACATGGCAATATATAGGCGCGCTGAACCAGCGTCCCGAGATAGCGCGCGCCTATTCGACGTTCGCCATCAACTACCCGCAGTGGCAGGTGAGCGTCGACGCCGCCAAATGCAAGCGTGCCGGCATCACCCCCAACGCCGTGCTGGCCACGCTGTCGGGATACTACGGCGGCCAGTACGTATCCGATTTCAACCGTTTCTCGAAGGTGTACAAGGTCATGATTCAGGCCGATCCGCAGTACCGTCTCGACGAATCGTCGCTCGACAACACCTTCGTCCGCATGGGCAACGGCGAAATGGCGCCGCTCAGTCAGTTCGTGACGCTCAAGCGCGTTTTCGGCGCCGAGACCCTCACACGGTTCAACATGTACAACTCCATAGCCGTAAGCGTCATGCCGGCCGACGGTTACAGTACCGGCGACGCACTCAAGGTAGTGAAGGAGGTTGCCGACAACGTTCTGCCCAAGGGATACGGATACGATTTCGGCGGAATCACCCGCGAGGAGAACGAGCAGAGCGGCAACACGGCCATAATCTTCGGAATATGTATTCTGATGATATACCTCATCCTCAGCGCGCTCTACGAGAGCTTCCTCATTCCGTTCGCGGTAATTCTGGCCGTTCCGGCCGGCCTTATGGGATCGTTCCTGTTCTCCAACCTCGCCGGACTCGAAAACAACATCTACCTTCAGACCGGACTGATCATGCTGATAGGTCTTCTGGCGAAGACAGCAATCCTGCTTACCGAATACGCAGTCGACCGGCGCAGGGCCGGCATGAGCCTCACCTCGGCCGCAATCAGCGCGGCGAAGGCGCGTCTCCGCCCGATACTCATGACTGCCGGCACGATGATATTCGGACTGCTGCCGCTTGTCGTGGCCACGGGCGTAGGTGCCAACGGCAACCGCTCGCTGGGCACGGGCGCCGTAGGAGGCATGATAATCGGCACTCTGGCACTGCTGTTCATCGTTCCCTCGCTGTTCATCGTATTCCAGTATCTTCAGGAGAGGCTGCGCCCCGTGCAGCCGGCATCCACATCGGACTGGCAGATTCAGGTCGAGGCCGAGGAGGCTGCCGAGGATCGGAGACGTCACATTGAAACCAAAAATAACGAAGCGAGATGAAAAAACACATAACCGTCATGGCCGTATCCATGCTCGCACTGGGCAGCTGCGGCATATACACCAAATACGAGCCGGCGACCGAAGTGCCCGACGATCTGTTCGGCGAGGAGGTCGCGGCCGCCGATCCGGATGAGAACATCGGGGCTCTCGACTGGCGCGAGATCTTCACCGATCCCGCACTGCAGACCCTGATCGAGCACGGACTGCAGAACAACACCGACCTCCAGTCGGCACAATGGCGCGTCGAGGAGGCCGAAGCCGCCATGCGTTCGGCCAAGCTGGCCTATCTGCCGTCGTTCGCATTCTCACCTCAGGGTACGGTAAGCAGTTTCGACTTCGGCAAGGCGACGCAGACATACAGTCTGCCCGTGACAGCCGCATGGGAGGCCGACATATTCGGACGCCTGCGCAACGCCAAACGGCAGGCCAAGGCCGTACTCGAACAGAGTCGTGACTACCGGCAGGCCGTGCGCTCGCAACTGATCGCGGGCATAGCCAACACCTACTACACGTTGCTGATGCTCGACCGGCAGCTCGAAATCTCGACGCAGACCCGAAAATCGTGGGAAGAGACCGTGGAAAGCTACCGTGCCCTGAAAGAGGCCGGACTGGCGAACGAAGCGGCAGTAGGGCAGATGGAGGCCGTATATTATAATGTATGTTCATCGGTTCTCGATCTTCAGGAGCAGATCAACCAAGTCGAGAACGCCATGTCGCTGCTTCTGGCCCGGACCCCGCACACCGTCCGGCGCGGACGTCTCGCCGATCAGGTCATGCCGGAGAATATCGCCGCGGGTGTTCCGCTGCACATGCTCGCCAACCGTCCCGACGTCCGCAGCGCCGAACACGGGGTCGAGGTGGCATTCTACGCCGTCAATCAGGCCCGCTCGGCATTCTACCCGTCCATCGTGCTCAGCGGAAGCGCCGGCTGGACCAATGCCGCAGGCAACATGATAGTCAACCCCGGCAAATTCCTCGCATCGGCCATTGCGTCGCTCACGCAGCCCATATTCAACCGCGGCGCCAACGTCGCCCAGCTGAAAATAGCCAAAGCAAGGCAGGAGGAGGCGAAACTCGCATTCCAGCAGGCGTTGCTGAATGCCGGCGCCGAGGTGAACGAGGCCGTAGTATCGTACCAGACGGCACGCGGCAAGGCGGAATACTACGACAAACAGATCGAATCGTTGCGGAAAGCGCTGGAAAACACCTCGTACATGATGCAGTACGGAGGATACAATCTGACGTACATCGAGGTGCTCACCGCCCGTCAGTCATTGCTCAACGCCCAGCTGGCACAGGCGGCCAACCGTTTCATCGAGATTCAGAGCGTCATAAGTCTCTACCGGGCATTGGGCGGAGGCCGGGAGTAACCATATCGCCGCAGCACGCCTGACATGGCCGGAGCCGGACGTGCTCCGGCCATGTCCGTATTCAACCGGCCCGGGTCGACATACGGAAAAATGCCGGCATAACCGCTCCTGCACCAGTCCGTTTATCCTCCGGCACAGACGTCGTGACGTCCGTTTGCGGCATGCTGCGGATGAAACGGAACATTATTTGCGGTGTATGCCGACGTGGTTTATAATTAATATTTAATAATTATGAAAAAACTTTTATTATTTTTCGTTTGTGCGGCTGCGGCCGTGGCCGTGAATGCAGCGCCTCAGGAGGTGGATTTCGACAAGCTGCCTAAAAACTCGCAGGAGTTCATCCAGAAGAACTTTCCCAACGAGAAGGTGAAATCGGTCGTCATGGACCGCGAGGCATCGTGGGATAAATACACCGTCTATTTCAACAGCGGCAACCAGATCTCGTTCGAGGGCGGCAGCGGCAACTGGTCGCAGATCAAGATGAAGAACGGAAGCCTTCCGCTCACTGTCATTCCCGCCAAGATCAAGGCATACGCCGCCGACAAATACCCCGATCTGCGGACGGTGATGATCCAGACCACAGCAAACGGCTACAAGGTGGGGCTCTCGAACAACACGGTGATAGACTTCGACAAGGACGGCGAATTCGTCAAGGCGGCGCAGTAATCAGCCCGTTCGCTACGACTATTACGGTCCGGCTTATGCCGGGCCGTTTTTCGTATACCCGGGTCAATCGGTAAAATTGGTATGTAAATCGGTGCTTCAGATATTTGTAAAAGTCGGTTATTTTAGTATTTTTGCATTGTCGGAATCCGCCCGTTCGGCTGACGGGCCGTTTCCGCACCCGAACCGGATTATTCATAAACAAACAAAACTATAAATTTTATGTTGCGAAAGATCAGAATCATCGCCGCCGCAATCTTTTTCACGCTCATCACACTGCTGTTCCTCGACTTCACGGGAACCGTACACGCGTGGTTCGGATGGCTGGCAAAAATCCAGTTCCTGCCGGCTCTGCTGGCCATGCACGTCGGAATAGTAGCGCTTCTTATCGTGCTGACGCTCCTGCTGGGACGCGTCTATTGTTCGGTAATCTGCCCGCTGGGCGTAATGCAGGACATAGTGTCGTGGTTCGGCGGCAAACAAAAGAAAAACCGCTTCAGCTACTCGCCGGCAATCTCGTGGCTGCGTTACGGCGTACTCGCACTGTTCGTCGTCGCGCTGGTGGCGGGAGTCGGCTCGATAGTGGCCCTGCTGGCCCCGTACAGCTCTTACGGCCGCATAGCGCAGAATCTGCTCGCACCGGTATGGCAGTGCGGCAACAACCTGCTGGCATACCTCGCCGAGAGAGTGGACAGCTATGCTTTCTACTCGACCGACGTGTGGGTCAGGAGTATTCCGACATTCGCCATAGCCGCCGCCACATTCATCATTCTGGCCGTTCTGGCTTGGCGGGGCGGACGTACCTATTGCAATACGGTCTGCCCGGTCGGCACGGTTCTGGGTACGCTCTCGCGCTTCTCGCTGTTCAAGCCCGTGATCGACCGTTCGAAGTGCGTCGACTGCAAACTCTGCGCCCGCAACTGCAAGGCATCCTGCATCGACATCGAGAACCATGCCATTGATTACAGCCGCTGCGTGGCATGTATGGATTGCATCGACACCTGCCGCAAAGGCGCCATAGAGTACCGCCGCCGCACGAGCTGCAACTGCAAAAGCGCGGATGCTAAAAACGAGGACGGTCAGTCGGCCAAGGCCGACGCGTCGCGCCGCAACTTCATCGCCGGCATGGGACTTCTGGCCGCCTCGGCCGCAAAAGCTCAGGAGATGAAGGTCGACGGAGGTCTGGCCACCATCATCGACAAAAAGGTTCCCGCCCGCCAGACGCCCATAACGCCCGCCGGCTCGTTCAGCGCCCGCAACATGGCGCAGCACTGCACCGGCTGCCAGCTCTGCGTGTCGGTGTGTCCCAATCAGGTGCTTCGCCCCTCGTCGGGACTCATGACGCTCATGCAGCCCACGATGTCATACGAGCGCGGTTATTGCCGTCCCGAATGCGTGAAGTGCACCGAAGTGTGTCCCGCCGGAGCCATAAAGCCGATAAGCAAGGCCGACAAGTCGTCGATACAGATAGGTCATGCCGTATGGGTGAAGGACAACTGCATTCCGCTCACCGACGGTGTGGAGTGCGGCAACTGCGCCCGCCACTGCCCGTCGCAGGCGATAACCATGGTGGCGTCGGATCCGGCCAAGAAGGATTCGCCCAAGATTCCGGCCGTGAATGTCGAGCGCTGCATAGGCTGCGGAGCCTGCGAGAACCTGTGTCCCGCACGTCCGTTCAGCGCCATATATGTGGAGGGACACATCGACCACCGCATCATATAGAAATCCCACAATGCAATCCGCCGGCAAGCGGGCCATACGGCCGGAACCCGGATGCTGCATAATGTGAAACGAAAAAAAATAAAAATCAAAAATATGAACGACAAGAAACAATATCACATCGACCGCCGCGAGTTCCTGAAAAGGCTCGGCGCCGGTACGCTCGTCACCACAGCAGCCATGGCCGGCTGCAGGAACAACGGCCCCGCAGGCGTTGCATCGGCTTCGGGAGAGGTGCCGACCGACAAGATGACATACCGCATAAATCAAAACACCGACGACAAGGTGTCGATTCTCGGCTACGGCTGCATGCGCTGGCCGACACGCAAGGGTGCCAACGGACGTACCGAGGTCGATCAGGAGGCGGTAAACGAACTCATCGACTATGCGATAGCCCACGGTGTCAACTATTTCGACACATCGCCGGTATACGTTCAGGGATTGTCGGAAACGGCCACGGGCATCGCCCTGAGCCGCCACCCGCGCGACAGCTACTTCCTCGCCACCAAGATGTCGAACTTCTCAAACTCGTCGCGCGAGAACTCCATCGCCATGTACCAGCGTTCGCTGCGCGAGTTGCAGACCGACTATCTCGATTACTATCTGCTGCACTCGGTAGGCAGCAGCATCGAGGATTTCAACCGCCGCTATATCGACAACGGCATACTCGATTTCATGATCGAGGAACGCAAAGCCGGACGCATACGCAACCTCGGATGGTCGTTCCACGGCGACGCGCACGTGTTCGACCACATTCTGGCCCTGCACGACACGGTGCACTGGGACTTCTGCCAGATTCAGATGAATTACTCCGACTGGCGCAACGCCCGCGGCCGCAACGTCAATGCCGAGTACCTCTACCAGGAACTCGACAAGCGCGGCATACCCATCGTAATCATGGAACCGTTGCTCGGCGGCCGTCTGTCGAACGTGCCCGACCATATCGCCGCACGGCTCAAGCAGCAGAGCCCCGAAAGCAGCGTGGCCTCATGGGCATTCCGGTTCTCGGGCTCCATGCCGCGCGTGCTTACGATACTCAGCGGCATGACCTACATGGAGCATCTGCAGGACAACATACGCACGTTCTCGCCGCTGGATCCGCTCACCGAGGAGGACAACCAGTTCCTTTACGATACGGCCGAACTGATGCTGCAGTATCCCACCATCCCGTGCAACGACTGCAAGTACTGCATGCCGTGCCCCTACGGTCTGGATATTCCGGCAATACTGCTGCATTATAACAAATGCGTCAACGAGGGTAACGTATCCTCGTCGTCGCAGGACGAGAATTACCGCAAGGCCCGCCGGGCATTCCTCGTCGGGTATGACCGTGCGGTGCCGAAGCTGCGTCAGGCAAGCCATTGCACCGGATGCCAGCAATGCAATCCGCACTGCCCGCAGAGGATCAACATACCGCGCGAGATGCAGCGTATAGACAAATATGTCGAAAACCTGAAGCAGGAGCTGGAATTCTAAACCATCATGGAGTACAGGATACTGGGAAGGACGGGACTGCGCGTAAGCGCGGTGGCGCTCGGGTGCGAGGGATTCATGCACATGAATGCCGGACAGGTGAAAGCCCACATGGATTTCGCAATAGACCGCGGCATAAACTTCATGGATATCTATTCGTCGAATCCCGATCTGAGATCGAACATCGGGGCGGCTCTCGAAGGCCGCCGCGAACAGTTCGTAATTCAGGGACATCTGTGTACGGCATGGGAGAACGAACAGTACCTGCGAACCCGCGACACCGCGAAAACCATAGCTTCCTTCGAGGAACAGTTGCGCCAGCTGCGCACCGGTTATCTCGACATAGGCATGATCCACTACGTCGACTCCGAGACCGATTTCCACGAAGTCTTCGGCGGTGAGATCATCCGCATCGCACAACGGCTCAAGGCCGAAGAGCGCATACGTCACATCGGAATGAGCAGTCATAATCCGGTAGTGGCGCGCATGGCCGCCGAAACCGGCATCGTCGACGTGCTGATGTTCTCGATCAATCCGTGCTACGATCTGCAACCGGCCAGCGACGATGTCGATTCGCTGTGGGCCGACGAGAGTTACGCCTCGGCCCTGCACAACATCGACCCCGACCGCGAACGGCTGTACGAACTGTGCGAAAGGACGGGCGTGGGCATCGACGTGATGAAGGTATACGGCGGAGGCGATCTGCTCAGCGAGGACAACTCGCCGTTCGGACGTGCCATGACACCGGCACAGTGTATCGAATATGCGCTGACGCGACCGGCCGTCGCGGCCGTGATGGTCGGCTGCAAGAGCATGGACGAGATCGAAGCGGCAGCAGGGTGGTGCGACGCAACGGCCGACGAACGCGACTATGCGCGGGCAATGACGGGACTCGAAAAATTCACATGGCGCGGCCACTGCATGTATTGCGGTCATTGCGCGCCGTGTTCGGCGGGAATCGACATCGCTTCGGTGAACAAGTTCTACAATCTCGTCGCCGCACAGGGCGAGATCCCGGAAACGGTGCGCGAACACTACCGCGCTCTGACGCACCACGCATCGGAGTGTATCGGCTGTGCGCAATGCGAACAGCGGTGCCCGTTCGGCGTGGAGGTGGCGGACGCCATGCGCAGAGCCGCCGAAAAATTCGGATACTAATGCGAACTGAAAAAATGGATACCAGATTTTCCGCAGCCGACAGACAGAGCGCAATCGACCGGCTTCATGCCGAAGGATGCTCATGCGTCGTGCTGAACGGTCGGGAGATGCACATATTCCGCGAACGGGGAGTGAAGGACCTTTTCCGGCTGTTGCACGAGGACCCCGCACTGCTCGACGGAGCGTTCGTCGCCGACAAGGTAGTAGGCAAGGGAGCCGCGGCGCTGATGATTCTCGGCGGTGTCGACAGCGTATTCGCCGACACAATGAGCACGCCGGCCGCCGGACTTTTCCGCGCAGCCGGGATTACGGCCGAATGCACGACCGAAGTGCCGCATATAATCAACCGCACGGGAACCGGAATATGTCCCGTCGAGAAATTGTGTGCGACGTGTACGACAGCCGAGGAGTGTCTGCCGCTTATCGCCGGATTCATTGCAGGAATGAACGGCCGTCAAGCACCCGAGACAGGTGCAGACACCTGCGGAGGGGGCATGCCGGGGGATACGGCGAAATAAAAGCCGGCGGTCCGATGCTTCGGGCAGTATTTTTGGTGAGGCGTAAACATATAACTTGTAAAAAATTACGCAACGATGAAAAAATTACTCTCGACAGCAGTGTCGCTTATGGCATTCGGACTCGCAACCGAGGCGCAAACCATGCCCGTCGACGGCAAATTCGAACTTATCGCTCTGCCATACGCCCAGAACGCACTGGCACCGGCAATAAGCGCCGAAACCGTCGGACTGCATTACGGCAGGCATCTGCTGGGATACGTGACCACGCTCAACACGCTTATCGCCGGAACCGAATTCGAAGGCCGCCCGCTGGAGGATATAGTATCGTCTTCGGACGGTGCAGTATTCAACAACGCCGGTCAGGTGCTGAACCACAACCTCTACTTCACGCAGTTCTCGCCCGACGGCGGAGGCAAGCCGCAGGGAGCGCTCGGCAGGGCGATAGAAACCGCATGGGGCTCGTTCGACGAGTTTAAGAAGGACTTCGCCGCCGCAGGCACGTCGCTCTTCGGATCGGGATGGGTGTGGCTCGCCGCCGACAGTGACGGAGGACTGATGATAGTAAAGGAGCCGAACGGAGGCAATCCGGTCAGACGCGGACTGCGACCGCTGCTCGGTTTCGATGTGTGGGAGCACGCATATTACATGGACTACAACAACCGCCGCGCCGACCACCTGAATGCCCTGTGGCAGATAGTCGACTGGGACACGGTCGGCCGGCGCTACGAAAGCAATAACAAACAAAACCAATAAAAAACAAATCAAATCATGCAAACTACAAGCATCAAACTCTATTCGCTTAACTACAACGAGGCGAAAACCTACTCGGTCGCAGCGTTGTTCGTACTTGGCAACATAGCCTTGCCGCAGTTATGCCATCTCATACCGCAGGGAGGACTCATCCTTCTGCCCATCTATTTCTTCACTCTGATCGGAGCCTACAAATACGGATGGAAAGCGGGACTGCTCACGGCCATCGCCTCGCCGCTGGCCAATCATCTGCTCTTCGGCATGCCCTCTGCGGCCATGCTGGCGCCAATTATCGTAAAGTCGGTATTGCTGGCTCTGGCCGCCGGATATGCCGCGTCGCACTTCCGCAAGGTTTCGGTAACGCTGCTCGCCGCCGTAGTGCTGTTCTACCAGACGGCAGGAACTCTCTGCGAACTGGCAATGGCCGACAGCATCTTCGCCGCCGTGCAGGATTTCCGCATCGGAATCCCCGGCATGCTGCTCCAGATCGCAGGCGGATATGCCGTTATCCGATACATGCTGAAAAAATAGGATCCGGTTGAGCGAACCGCTGAAACAATCGGGGACGGCCTCTTTCGAAGTCGTCCCCGATTGTTTCATTCCGGCGGCGCGCGGTTCTATCTCACCTGCACCGGAGAATTGGCCGTCGACACGAATCCGGTACCATCCATAACATATACATACACACGATATTCACCCGCCTCGTCAATTCTGAGCGCCACGTCGGGGCAATCGGTCGTCAACACCTCGCCGTAACGTTCGGGACGGGGTTCGAACGAACCGCCGAATCCCAGTTTTGTGGCCTCGCGAAGAATCTCCCACACATAAGTCAGCTTGTCACCTTCGCGGTCGGTAGCCGTCACCTCGGCCATAAACATCTCCTTAGCCTTCACACGCGGGCTCTCCACCGGCCGGCGGCCGGATACGGTTATTCCGGTGACTACCGGTGCGGTCTGCTCCGGCTCGCACCCGGTCCACACGCGCTGCATAGCCTCCACCATGGGCGTCTTTTCTCCATTCAGCGGCAACCCGTCGACCCCGTTCTCGACGAACATGCTGAACCACGTAGGGGTACGCTCCTCCTTCTGTCCCCACAGAAACACGAACGAACCGATACAGCGCGGATCGCCGAGTATGGCCTCGTTGTACCGGGTCTCGTACACCTGACGCTTCTGTTCGCTCGTCTGCTCGACGGGGGCCTTCCACTCCGTGGACGATGTTTCCCACCATCCGGTAGGGCCCCATTCGGTAATCATGTAAGGCCCCGCGTAATCCGACGATGCCACCATGTCACGTACCTCAAGTATCGGTCCGTAACTGTTGATTCCAACCACATCGAGCGACGGAGCGTAGCGCGCTATGGAATCCAGCGCGCTTTTATTGTGGGCTATAACCGTCGATGTGAGATGCCGGCGGTCCACCGATTTGATGATTTCCGACAGTTCGTCGATGAAGCTCCACACCGCACCGCAGTTGGCACCGCCCAATTCGACCTCGTTGCCGATTCCCCATACGAGGATATTGGGGTCGTCCCGGAATGCCTCGGCCGCTTCGCGGCATGCGGCGCGCATCTCCGCCTTGAACTTCTCGTCGTAATACTTGTCAAGCTCCTTGGGCAGCCATATCCCCTGCATGACGTACATGCCGTGCTCGGCAGCCTGTGCCGAAGTCTTGCGGATGCTGTTCACGTCGCCGCCCCATGTTCGGCAGGCATTGGCGCCATTGGCCGCGGCCATGTCCAGACGATTAGTACCGCCCACACCTTTGATATATGCAGGCACCCCGTCCACACGCAGTTCGAAACCGTCGCCTTTCGGGCGTATCTCGGCACCCTTGTGCGGAGCGCATGCCACCGACAGCGACGCCAGAAAAAACAATAAAAGCGATTCTTTTCTCATAATTTCATAATCAATAGTTCAAAATTACGGAAAAGAATCGCATTGTCAAACATTTTCCGGAAAATCAGGCCGTCATTTTACCGGAATCTCAATGTAATCGTTCTTACGGCCCGGGACTAATCGTCGGGGTATGCGGCGACAAACACATCGCGTTTGCGCAGCTCGTCCTGAATCTTCAGCAACTCACCCAGCGAAACGGTACCCACGACGTATTTATAATTGTCGGAGATGTAGTTCTCGCTCACCGACTCGAACTTCACCAGATCGAGATCGGCATAGTTCGAATAACGGTAGTAGATGCGGAACGAATAATCGGTAGAATATTCGGGCAGCTGCGAGTCGTTGCGCTTCTTATACTCGTACTTGTAATCGTAGAGGCACGCCGTTATGTCGCTCAACACGGCCGAACCAGTGGGATGGCCTCCGGCGCCGCGGCCGAACATGAACTGCTTGTAATAGAACAGACCCTTGATCACCACGCCGTTGAATTCGTCCTCCACGCTGTATATGTATTTATTGCGCGAGATAAGCTGCGGAACAACCCACATTATCAGCTTGTTGCCATTCACCTTCTCGACATGTGCCACCAGTTTGAACCGGCGTTCCTTCTCGTTGGCGAAACGTATGTCGTCGTCGTTCATGTTGGAGATGCCGTAAGTGAATATCTTCTCCGGCGCCACATACAGACCGAAAGCATGCACCGTGATTATTATCAGCTTGAACAGCGAGTCCCAGCCGTCGATATCGAGCGAGGGGTCGCTTTCGGCGAATCCAAGATCCTGCGCCAGTTTCAGGGCGTCGGCATATGACATCTTTTCGTTGAACACCTTCGAAAGAATGAAGTTCGACGAGCCGTTGAGAATACCTTTCACCGAAAACAGCAGATCGTTGTCGTAGTACTCCTCGAGGTTGCGGATCACAGGAATGGATCCGCAGGCCGAGGCATCGTACAACAGCGCCACATTGTGACGCGCCTGAAGCTCGATCAGCTCCTCGATATGGTAGGCCAGCATCTTCTTGTTGCCCGACACCACGGGGAATCCGTTCTGCAGGGCACGTTTCACAATCGTATAGGCCGCATCGGCATCGTCGATAAGCTCCACGATGAAGTTGATGTCGGGATCGTTGAAAATATCGTCGGCGTTATCGGTAAACTCGGCCTCGACAGGTCGCGGTTTACTCAAATCGCGCACACATATACGTTTTATCTCCACATTTCTCGATCCGATACGCTGCAACACCTCGTAAAGGCCGTTGCCTACGGTACCGAATCCGAAAAGGCCGATATTCAGTTTTTTTCCGTTCATGACTATTATGTTTTTTTCGGTTATTATTCGTTCAAGAAGTTGATTATTATATCATTCAGTTTTTCGTGCTCGACAAGAAACCCGTCGTGACCGAAATCGGAATCAATCACATGGTACTCCACATCGGGTATGTTCTCAACCATGACGGCATGATCCGAAGGCGGAAAGAGTATGTCGGAAGTTATGGCCACGACCAAACTCTTGGCCCTGATCGAGGCCAGCACATCCTCCACACGGCCACGGCCGCGGCCAAGATTGTGTGAATCCACCGCCTGCGAAAGCCGGTAATAGGAGTAGGCATTGAACCGGCGGCGCAGTTTCTCGCCCTGATAACGCTGGTAGGTGAGAACCCGTCTGTCGAACGAAGCCTCATCGCGGTCGGCATCCTCCTGCGTCTTGTCGTATGCCGTGCCGCCGCGATAGCTCAACAGTGCGATGCTGCGTGCAACGGCCATGCCGTCCGAACCGGCATCGTCGCGGCGGCTACCGAAAGTGGGGTCGCACTCTATGGCCATGCGCTGCGACTCGTTGAAAGCCGAGGCCCACGGTTTGGTGCGCGGCGTTGTGGCGATGAACGCGGCACGCTCAGCGAAATCGGGCTGCATAACGCTCCACTCCAGACACTGAAAGCCACCGATAGAGCTGCCGATAAGCAACCTGACGCGCGACACGCCCAAATGTTCGGCCAGCAGCCGGTGGCAGTTCACCATGTCGCGCACAGTGATCTTAGGGAAATCGCCGTACCACCGTTCGCCGGTAGCAGGGTTCACACTCAAAGGACCCGTCGTGCCGTAATGCGACCCGAGAAAGTTGGCGCACACGGTGAAATATTTGTCCGGATCGAGAAAACAGCCCCGCTCGACCGTATGCGGCCACCAGTCGGCCACATCGGAATTGGCCGTCAGGGCATGGCACACCCAGATGACATTGCTGCGTTCGGCATTCATACGGCCATAGGTGTCGTAAGCTATGGTCACCGACGGCAGCACCTCCCCGCTCTCCAGCGCGAAAGGCCGTTCGTATGTATAGTACTGCGCCATTTATTCAGCCTTTGCGAACGCCTGTTCGAAATCGTCGATTATATCCTCCACATTCTCCAGTCCGAGCGATATGCGCAGAAGGGTAGGCGTGATTCCCGCCGCCTTCAGATCGGCATCGTTCAGCTGTTTGTGGGTGGTGGAGGCCGGATGGGTGACCACGGTTACCGAGTCGCCTATCATCGTCATGTTGGCCACCAGCCCGAGCGACTCGACGAAGCGCACCGTACTCTCCAGCGAACCCTTCAGTTCGATGGTGAACACGCTCGACGAACCGTAGCGATAGTATTTCTGCGCATTGCGGTAACTCGGATGCGACTCGAATCCGATGAAGCTC
>CAZFIN010000029.1:0-20497 GCA_964519525.1 uncultured Alistipes sp.
CAACAACAAGATGGCCGGACAGTTCATGCTGCACATAAAAAGCTCGGTGGTAGGCGCTTTCGTGATCGCATTTCCCTATCTGATATGGGAGCTGTGGCTCTTCGTGAAGCCCGCGCTCCCGCCCTATCAGCGCAGGCAGAGCATACGTTACGTGGTCGAGACTCCCGTATGGTTCATCATCGGACTGCTGTTCGGATACTACATAATATCGCCTCTGGCGATCAACTTTCTGGGCAACTACACCGTCAGCGACCAGATAAGCAACATCATCGGCGTCGATTCCTACATGAGCACCGTGCTCGGCGTGTCGTTCGCCGGAGCGATAGCCTTCCAGCTTCCGTTGCTCATCCGACTGCTGGCGACCATCGGCCTCATCGGATCGGAGTCGATGCGCCAGTACCGCAAGCTGGCCGTCGTGGTGCTGCTCATCTTCGCAGCCGTAATCACCCCGCCCGACGTCGTGAGTCAGGTGCTCATATTCGTCCCGTGCTACGGTCTGTATGAATACGGCATACGCATAGCGCGCCGCATCGAGATACAGCGCGCCAAGGAGGAGGCGGCCTACGCCGCGAGCGCGGCAGCTACGGATCCGGACAACGGCAGCGCCGCCGGAGAGACGGCGGCCGATACGACGGTGAGCGAGCTCGACCGCGAGCAGGACAACGAAAAACAGGAATAACGATATGTACGGCCAGCCGGTCGCGGTTACGACGGGACCGGCCGGGCCGGACAAAGCAGCGGAATCATGGACAGACTCGGATTTTTCAAACAGGGATTATCGTCGGCGGCCGATGTCGTCGGCTCGATAATCGGTCTGAAAAAAGCCGTGAACACCTTCTCCGAGGCGGTGGACGAGGCCTTGAGCAACGTCAGCAGCGACATAGGCCTGAACCTGCTGTCGCTGCAGAGCGACATGATCGAGAACGCCGGCAACACGCTGACCGACATAGCCGCCATGGGCTACACCATGATCGAGACCGCATCGTTCGCCGGAGGCAGGGTGCACGACATGAAACCGGAGGCATTCAAGGCCTTGGCCGACCGCGCGGGGCTCAAGATAGCCGGCGCGCATATCAACCGCCTGCGCGAGGAGTTCGACACCGCGGCCGCAACCGGTTCTCCGGAAACCGGCACACAGACCGGGACAGCCGGAGCCGCATGCGGGAATACGGATGCCGAGCCGGCCGCACCGGCCGAAGATCCGGCGACGGCATGGTGGAACGAGGCGCTCGACATACACCGCGGACTCGGCTGCCGCTACGTTACGATGTCGCGTCTGCCGGAGGTGATAGCCGACGATACGGCCGCAATCTATGCCGCCTACTTCGACACGATAGGCGGGCTGGCGGCACAGAAGGGTATGAAGTTCTGCTTCCACCCCGACCGAAACCACCTCGCGGCGCGTGACGGAGTGTCGGTGTTCGACGCAATAGCCGCCGCCACCGACCCCGAAAAGGTGTGGTTCGAGATCGACACCTACGAGGCCGCCGAAGCCGGAGTCGACACTGTGGCGCTGCTCAAACGCTACCGCCGCCGCATACCGCTTCTGCATCTGCACGATTACGGCGTGGCGTGCGAGAGCGGACGGATCGACTTCGACACCATCGTTGCCGAGGCCGTGAAGTGCGGGGCGCAGGACATATTCGTCGAGGTGCGCGACTACATGCTGCCGCCAAAGAACTGCGTTGAACGCAGCCTTTACAACCTCGAATCGCTGCCGAGCATAAGATACTGACGGCGCGGACCGGAAAAGAATGATTTGAAAGAAAGAAGACAGATACTCTTTATTAACCTAAAAATTAACGACAATGTCAAAGAAAATCTCAAGAGCTGACTTTTTGAAGACCTCAGCAACGGGTCTGGCAGCCATGACGGTCGTTCCCGGCAACGTAATGGGAGCGGCATTCGGACACAAAGCTCCGTCGGACAAACTCAACATCGCCGGTGTAGGTGTCGGCGGTCGCGGTGCGGCCGTACTTAACGACGTTTCGGGCGAGAACATCGTAGCGCTCTGCGATACCGACTGGAACTATGCGAAGGGCACCTTCAACCGCTATGCCAAGGCACAGCGCTTCTGGGACTGGCGTGAGATGTACGACAAGATCGGCAACCAGATCGACGCCGTTGTCTGCGGTACCCCCGACCACACCCACGCGCTCGTATCGAGCACCGCTATGGAGCTGGGCAAGCACATCTACTGCGAGAAGCCCCTTACCCACTCGGTTTACGAGTCGCGCCTGCTGACCAAGCTGGCCGCCGAGAAGGGCGTAGCTACCCAGATGGGTAATCAGGGTTCGTCAGGCGAGGGCGTACAGAAGGTGTGCGACTGGATCTGGAACGGCGAGATCGGCGAGGTTACCCGCGTCGACGCGTTCACCGACCGTCCCATCTGGCCTCAGGGTCTGATGCGTCCCACTCAGGTCGATCCCATCCCCGACACGCTGAACTGGGATCTGTTCCTCGGCCCGGCCAAGTACCGTCCCTACAACAAGATCTATCAGCCTTGGAACTGGCGCGGCTGGTGGGATTTCGGTACGGGTGCACTGGGTGATATGGCCTGCCACATCCTCCACCCCGTATTCAAGGCTCTTCAGCTGGGCTACCCCACCAAGGTTCAGGGTTCGTCTACCGCTCTGCTGACCGACTGCGCTCCGCAGGCACAGATGGTGACCTACGTATTCCCCGCACGCGGCAAGAAGGACAAGGTGAAGCTGCCCGAGGTAACCGTAACGTGGTACGACGGCGGTCTTACTCCTCCGCGTCCGGAAGGTCTGGAGCCGGGCAAGAGCCTCAACGATCAGGGCGGCGGCGCCATCTTCTACGGTACGAAGGACATCCTCGTATGCGGTTGCTACGGCGTTAACCCCTACCTCGTATCGGGTCGCGAGCCCAAGGTTCCCGCACGCGCACGCAAGGTCGAGCTGTCGCACGGCAAGGACTGGGTACGCGCCTGCAAGGAGAGCAAGGAGAACCGTACTCTCACCAACTCGGACTTCTCGGAGGCCGGTCCGTTCAACGAGATGGTCGTAATGGGCGTACTCGGCGTTCGTCTGCAGGGCCTGAACAAGACTCTGGAGTGGGACGGCGCCAACATGCGTTTCACCAACATCGGTCCCGACGAGACCATCCGCATCATGATCGAGGACGGCTTCTCGGTTAACGACGGTCACCCGACGTTCAACAAGACCTACACCGACCCGATCAACGCACAGCAGTTCGCTGCCGAGATGATCAAGCACAACTACCGTGACGGCTGGAAGCTTTGCGACATGCCCAAATAATTCAGACGACAACTATTTAATTGATAAACTGAAATGAAAAAAGTATTGTTCATGGCCGCTCTGTCTGCTGCAATATTCTCGGGCTGCAAAGGCGGCGAGGATGACGCCAACACCGTCGTACTGTTCGACGGAACGAGCCTCGACGGCTGGAGAGGTTACGGTAAGACCGAGGTTCCCTCACGCTGGACCATCGAGGACGGCTGCCTGAAGTTCAACGGCTCGGGCGGCGGCGAGGCACAGACGCTGGAAGGCGGCGACATAATCTTCGACCAGAAGTTCAAGAACTTCGAGCTGGAGCTGGAGTGGAAGGTTGCCAAGGGTTCTAACTCGGGTATCTTCTACCTCGCACAGGAGATTCCGGGTCAGCCCATCTACATCTCGGCTCCCGAGTATCAGGTTCTCGACAACGCCAACCACCCCGACGCCAAGCTGGGTGTGGACGGCAACCGTCAGTCGGCATCGCTCTACGACATGATTCCGGCCAAACCGCAGAACCAGAAGCCTTACGGCGAGTGGAACAAGACCAAGATCCTTTGCTACAAGGGTACCGTCGTTCACTATCAGAACGGTGTTCCCGTGGTAGAGTATCACTTGTGGACTCCCCAGTGGAAGGAGCTTCTCGACAACTCGAAGTTCAGCGAGGACAAGTGGCCCGACGCATACAAGCTGCTGCTCAACTGCGGCGGTGACAACCACGAGGGTTACATCGGCCTGCAGGACCACGGCGACGACGTATGGTTCCGCAACATCAAGGTCAAGATTCTCGACTAACACCTTGTCACACATCAACAGGCATAGCCGTCCGAAACCCGGACGGCTATGTTTTTTACCGCAATTCCAGCCGCCGGCCGATTGCGAGGTTCCGGATCAATATCCTGCGGGCCTGTGACCCGCACGAGCCGCAGGCTACGACACGCATTTACAAGCCCAAAGTGGATAGTTCAGAATCGTTTTACTTGTATGTCCATCAACAAATATAGGACGACAGCTCGAAAGAGTCACATTTCCCTGCGACAATATCTTCGCATAATTTAGTCAAAATACGACCATTTATGTAACCTCGGTTCAGTTGTATGTTATTAAAGTGAAATGGATTGGGATTTTTCCCGTCCAAGTGAAAATAAATAAACTTATCTTGATAGTAGTCAATGGTAATCTTCCTAATCCGGTCTTCCTGCTCCGGAATGTTCGCATCGGATGCGAGGATATATTTCCAGTTTTGTTTGCCGACATACAGTTCTTTATGTTGCAAACAAACGTCCTTGTCCATCCGGCCGACAACATTCGTTTCTCCACACCAAATACACTCTTTACAAATGTTTTCATAACAGTGACCATTGGGACAGACTTTCCAACGAGGATCTTTCATCTCCTCATTGATTCTCTCCTGCTCTTTTTGCTCAGCCTCTTGTTTGGCTTTTGCTTCCAGAATTTTGAAATAGTTATCAACGCGAACCGTACGCCTGTTGCCTTTTTCACATTCCAAAACAAGTATTTTCTCAATAAAATTTTCTCTTTCTGACTTTGGAATAAGATTCAAACATTCTGTAAAATTACCAAGATTACGATTTATCTCTGCGGACACAAGCCGTTCTTCCCTTTTATCTTTGTTTAATAAATTTAATAGAGCAAAACAATTATTTCGATATTCTTCTGTGTCAAGAAAAGCAGTGTCATCACATGGTTTAATATCGAAGAAAGAACGAAACACATCATTATATCCTCTCCATATTTTCAATCGTATGTATAATTCGTCTTCAGGAAAAATATCTAGGGCTTTGTGCAAATCGCTTATTCCCAAATGCCTGCATTCATGAGAGCGTTTTATAGCCAGTGCTTCAACTCCTTGTCGTTCTTCTGTCATATCACGTTTTGCGCGAGTGATTGTCTGCCAAAAGTTATTCCAAAGACCAGTCTTTTTTCTTTGTAGGCTCTCGGGTTCATCGTTATCATCCTCTATAATCGGGTCTAATCGGCTTAACATAACAATAGTTCCGCACTCTTCGCATTTGGTGAGATTAGGATATTCTGGCAACATGGGAGCAATCATCTTTCCATCGGAATACTGCTCGGCCCCGAATGTATTGCCGCTACTTAAACTATGGGTATACAAATAAGCCCCGCAATTCGGGCATTTATAGAAAATATCTGGGCCTGATATCATGAAATCAAATAATTTTCACATTGATGTGTTCGTTGGTAATTAAATATTCAGTCTCAATTTGGCAGCCGTAATTCGCTGCAGCAGTTTATTCACATTTCTGGCAGACAGCACGTTGCTGCACAAATCGGCAGAGGAGCCTTTTCAGAATGCAGACAGAAAATTACGGGGAATCACATCTTTGATTCTGAAGCTATTGTAAATACGCTCGTACCGCGTCTTTTTGCCGGTTTTCTCTGCTGTAACTCCGTACTGCAAATATAACTATAAATCAGCAGATAACAGCATGAACAGACAAAACATTTTTGTCATGCCGGCAGAACATTACGTTTATGCAGCATAATTCCATGATTGTCGTTGCCGCCGAAAAAGTAGACACGAGAAGTAGAAAAAGATTGAAAGTTGTATCTTTGACGTTCATTGGAATTCGTTTCAGGCGTGAAGGATGAAACGCATAATTTTCAATGCGGGAAGACGGAAGCAGAGTGCAGAAAGACAAACGAAAAACGCAGACGGCCGTAAGGTCGTCTGCGTTGACTTTCGGCCGTAGCCGGACTACATGGCATAACTGAACGTTATACCCACCCGGCGGGGTTTTCCGTGGCTGAAGAAACTGTTGTTGACCGACTTGAAATGGAACGTATAGAAATCGGTGTCCAGAAGGTTGCGTCCCCACAGCGTGAGCGACATGTCGCCGCGGCACAGCTTGACCGACGCCCCGAGCTGCGAATAGAAGTTCTGCGACAGCGTGTTGCTCTCGTTCCAGTATATGCGGCCGGCACCCGTCCACGAGCAGTCGAGCACCACGCGGTCGACCAGACGCCAGCCGGTGCGCCAGACGTAGGATGCACCGAGCGATACCGTGTGACGCGGTGCGTAGGGCAGATACTTGCCCGCATAGTCCTCCTTTCCGTCATTGAAATCGACGAACTCGGCGCAGGTATATCCGTAATTGCCCTTCACCGACAGGTCGCGCACGGGCAGCCAGTTAACCGACACCTCGGCCCCGCGGCTGCGCGAGCGGCCGGCGTTGGACATCATGCGCCCCGTGGTGGTACCCTCGGGGAACACGGTGAGCTGCTGGTCGCGGCACTCGATCCAGAATGCGGCAAGGTCGACATACAGAAGTCCGTCGGCCAGACGCAGGTGGCTGCCCAGCTCGTAGTTCCAGCTGTATTCGGGATCGTAGGTGGTCACCGACGCCGCATCGTAAGGCGAATCGCCGGCGGGACGGCCCATCTGCGACATCATGGCAGCCATGAGTTTGTTCTGAAGGATATCCGAGAATATCTGGGTGTTGAATCCTCCGGCCTTGTAACCGCGCGTGACGGTGGCGTAGAGGTCGCCCGCACCCGTGGTGAAGTTGACGGCAAACTTGGGCAGCAGTTCGAGATAGTCGAGCTTCTCGCGGCCGGCGAACGGCACTTCGATTTTGGTATAAGCGGGCATCATCGGCGCAAGACGGTAGCCGATGGCCGTGTAGTTGTCGTAATCCATGGTCGAGGCTTCGTAGTCGAGGCGCAGACCGGCTGTGAAACGCCACCGCTCGCCGGCACGCAGCGACGATTCATGGTAGAGGGCGAATCCGTAGGTGGGAATATCGAAGTTGCTCGCTATGTCGAACCGGTCCTGCTCAAGCTCCAGCCGTGCGAACGGCATCACGCTCTGTATGCCCTTGTTGGCGCCGGCCAGAATGAGTTGGTCGATGCCGTCCTTCAGGAACGTGACGGGAGCGTTCATAGCCAGACTCTTGTAGAACCCGTAGGCGCCGGTTATCCATTGCCAGCGGCGCGACTCGTCGTAGGTGCGCAGCACCAGATCCTCGGTAAGCGCATGTTCGTGCTGCTCCTGCACGAGCGTGAAGAGCGACGCGGGGGTGAAGTCGTTGTCGATGCACATGCGGTCGTGCGTGAACTGGTAGCCCGTGGTGCTGCTGAATTCGAACCTCGGCCCGCGGCGGCGCACCACAAGGCCGTCGGTGACGTTAAGACGCATGTAGCGGCTCGGCGAATTGTAGTCGACGCCATGCACGGCACCGGTCTCGGCATCGTAGAGGCAGTAGGCATAACCGCCCTCGTAGTCGTAGCCCACCGAGGCGGTGTTGTCGACGCTCCAGCCGTGCGGAAGCAGTGCCGACATGCGGACGCGTCCGCCCGAGCTGTGGCCCCAGTCGCAGCGGCTGCCGTCGTATTCGTTCTCGAAAAAGCCGTCGGTGCGCGTGTAATAGCCGCCGGCCATGACGCCGAACCGGCCCGAACGGTTGCGGTGGTAGTACGACGCCTTGGCCCGCAGCGAATTGCCCGAGCCGTACTCGGCCGAGGCGCGCACGGCGTCGGTGCGGCTGACGGCAAGCGGCGAGAGTGTGTAGATGTTGAGCTGGCCGCCCATGGTGTTGCGGCCGAAGAGCGTGCCCTGCGGACCGCGCAGCATCTCGACGGCGGCCACGTCGAGCATGTCGAAATCGTAGTTGTTCTTATTGAGATAGGGCACTCCGTCGACCGTCACCCCGATCACCGGCTGGTCGATGCGCGCGCCGAAGCCGCGGACGTAGATCGACGAGGTCATGCGCGACCCGTAGTCGGGCTGGTAGAAGTTGGGCACGAGAGCCGTGAGATCCTTTATGGAGAAGACGCGCCCGCGCTCCAGATCGCCGCTGCGCAGCTGCGACACGGCCACGGGAACATGACGGCGGTCGATGTAGGACTTGGGCATGTCGGCCGATACCACCACGGCGTCGATGCGCCGCTCCTGCACTCCGTCGCCGGGATGTCCGGCGAGCGTGCTGTCGGGACGCTCGTTACCGTGCAAGGCTGCACCGCCGGCGCGGCCGGCCGAATAGACATTATGACAGTTGCCGGCAAGGAGAGCCGACAGGGCGAGAACAAACAGTGATTTCATCGTAAAAATTCAATTAACGTAAAAATACGGCCGGGGCGGCGTACAGGCGCAATCCGTCCGTCGGCTGCGGGGAGGCGCAGAGCGCTGGCCGCCTGAGGAGCCGGTGCCAGCGGAATCGCGAACCCTGATCACCGAACCGCACGACAAAGGTACCTTACGGGAGAAAACGCATCAACTATCATTTATTATAGTTTTGTATTCACGTTAATTATTCTATCTTTGCGAACATGAAAGCCAAGCCTAAAATAGCCGTCATACACCCGAACTCGCTGTGCTGTCTGGCCATGCGCTCGATACTGGCCGACATAGCCCCGTTCGTGAGCATGTTCCGCAGCGTGGAGATCGCGTCGTACAATTCGATGGAGGAGTTCGCGGCCGACGATCCGCACACGGCCATACACTACTTCGTGTCGGACGACATTCTGGCCGGCAACATGCCCTTCTTCGCACCGCAGCACCGCCGCTGCATAGTGCTCGTCGAGGGCGAGGCGCAGGGGGTGCCCGCGGAATTCCGCACGGTGGACATCCGCCGGCCCGAGCGCGACCTGCTGAAGACGTTTCTCGCCATGCACAACGCCGCGCACACGGCGCACGGCATGCAGCCGCACGCCGACAGGGAGTATGCCGGGCTGCTGTCGCAACGCGAGAAGGATGTGCTGGCACTGATCGTGAAGGGACACATAAACAAGGAGATAGCCGACAGACTGAACATATCGACCCCGACCGTGATATTCCACCGCCGCAACATCTGCGAGAAGATAGGATCGAAATCAATCGGCCGGCTGACGATCTACGCCGTGATGAACGGGATAGTAGACCTGCGCGAACTGTAAGACAACTTTAAAACACGATAAACATGAAGAACATACTGGCGGCCGCCATTCTCGCGGCAGCGACGATGGCCGGATGCGGAACGCAGACCGCACCGAAGCCCGAAGCGGGCGGACCGGAGGCCGGAAATACGGTGATAGAGACGATCATGGCGCGGCGCAGCGTGCGCGCCTACAAGCCGACGCCCGTACCGCGCGAGGTGCTGGACCAGATTCTCGAATGCGGCATAAACGCCCCCAACGGACTGAACGCCCAGCAGTGGGAGGTGCGCGTGGTGGACTCGAAGGAGTGGCTCGACAGAGCGACCGAGGCCTACCGCAGCGCGGTGAAGGGTACGCCGCAGCAGAAGCAGACGGAGGATCCGGCATTCAGGAACATGTTCCGCAACGCACCGGCGGTGGTGTTCATAGCCCACAAACCCGGGCCGTGCACGCAGGTGGACTGCGGACTGATGGCGGGAAACATAGTCACGGCGGCCACGTCGCTCGGACTGGGGTCGGTGTGCATGATGGGGCCGCTGGGATTCTTCCGCACGCCGGAGGGCGAGCCGTTCCTGCGTTCGCTCGCGCTGGACGACGGCTACGAGCTGCTGCTGTGCGTAGGTCTGGGATACGCCGACGAACAGCCGCAGGCGAAACCCCGAAACCGAGGGGTAATAAAGTACGTGGAGTAAATTCCGGCATATTTATTCATCCGGAATTTTGATTTCTCGATGAATTGCGGTATATTTGCCGGGAATTAAGAGACGAAGGCTCGAAACAACGAGAATATGAACATGAATTCTTTCTATTTTAAGCGATTTTATTATCACCGTGCGAGCGGTCAGGATGTCGTATGCTAAAATGAACGAGTTCACGAACGAATGATATTGATCCTGACCGCGCAGACCGAGGTCAGGATTTTTTTTAACACGACGAGGCACATGCAGAAGATTGCGATACAGGGCTACGAAGGCTGTTTCCACCACATAGCGGCGAACGAGTATTTCGGCCGCGACATAGAGATCATGCCGCAGGACACGTTCCGCGGCGTGGCGGCGGCCGTCAAGAGGGGCGAGGCCGACATGGGGCTCATGGCCATCGAAAACTCGATAGCAGGCTCGATCATAGCCAATTACAGCATTCTGCAGGACGCCAACCTGCAGGTGGCGGGCGAGGTGTACCTGCCAATAAGGCAGAACCTGATGGTGCTGCCCGGCGTGGAGATGGACGACATACGCGAGGTGGAGTCGCATCCGATGGCGCTGCTGCAGTGCATAGATTTTCTGGACGAGCACGAGTGGAAGCTCATCGAATCGGAGGATACGGCGCTCAGCGCCCGCCACATAGCCGAAAAGGGGCTGCGCCACACGGCGGCGATAGCCAGCGAGCTGGCGGCCGAGATGTTCGGACTGAAGATCATAGCGCCCGAGATAAACACAACAAAAAGCAACTACACACGTTTCATGGTGCTGAAGAGACACGACCACAACATCGACCCGGATGCGAACAAGGCGTCGCTGTACTTCAAGACCGACCACCGCGAAGGCTCGCTGCTGCATGCGCTGAGCCAGTTGCAGGGCATAAACCTGTCGAAGCTGCAGTCGTACCCCATCCCGAGCGAACCGTGGCACTATCTGTTCCACATAGACCTTGAGTTCGGATGTCTGGACGACTACATACGCAACCTCGACCGCCTGCAGAACGCCACCGAGGAGATGCACGTATACGGGGTCTACCGCAGCGGAAAGTGAAACGGACCGGCGGACGGACCGTATCGCGCGGCCGGAGGCGGAAGAATGCGCGGAGCGCGGCCGGAGGCGGAACGAACGGGCGGCACGGCCGGAGGCGGAACGAACGGGCGGCACGGCGCGCAGGAACAAGACGAAAGAATATTGTAACCGAATAGATAACATTTAAAAAGAAAGAACATTATGGCAAAGGTAGAGATCGCTCCTTCACACAGAATGGACTGCATCAAGGAGTATTACTTTTCGAAGAAGAACCGCGAGATAGCCGAGCTGCGCAAGGCCGGCCGCGACATCATAAGCCTCGGCATAGGCAGCCCCGACATGCCGCCCCACAAGAGTGTGATCGAGCGTCTGGGCAAGGAGGCGCAGCGTCCCGACGTGCACGCATATCAGCCCTACAACGGCAGCGAGCTGCTGCGCAGCGCATACGCCGACTGGTACGAAAAGTGGTACGGAGTGAAACTCAACCCCAAGAACGAGGTGTTGCCGCTGCTGGGTTCGAAGGAGGGCATCATGCACATCTGCATGGCGTTCCTCGACGAGGGCGACAAGGTGCTGGTTCCCAACCCGGGCTATCCCACCTACCGCGCCGCGGTGACGCTGGCCGGAGGCGAGGTGGCCGAGTATGCGCTCAAGGCCGAGAACGGATTCTACCCCGATTTCGAGCAGATCGAGAAGCAGGATCTGAGCCGCGTGAAGCTGATGTTCGTGAACTACCCCAACATGCCGACGGGAACCCACCCCACTGCCGAGCTGTTCGAGAAGTTGGTGACATTCGCCGGCAGGCACAACATCCTGCTGGTGCACGACAACCCGTACAGCTTCGTGCGCAACAACCTGCAGCTGAGCATACTCTCGGTGCCGGGCGCATGGGACGTGGCCATCGAGATGAACTCGACCAGCAAGGGCCACAGCATGGCCGGATGGCGCGTGGGCGCCGTGGTGGGCCGCGCCGACATACTGAGCGACATACTGCGCTTCAAGAGCAACATGGACTCGGGTATGTTCTTCCCCGTGCAGGCCGCCGCAGCCGAGGCGCTGGCACTGGGCAACGAGTGGTTCGACGAGCTTAACGCCACCTACTACGCACGCGAGGCCCGCGGATACGAACTGCTGGACGCGCTGGGATGCACCTACAAGAAGGGACAGGCCGGTCTGTTCGTATGGGCCGCAATGCCGGCCGACTTCGAGGGCGACTGCTTCGCGTTCTCGGACAAGGTGCTCGACGAGTGCGACGTGTTCGTGACCCCGGGCGGAATATTCGGCAGCGAGGGTACGAAGTACATCCGCATATCGCTCTGCATGCCCGAGGAGCGTCTGGCCGAGGCGGCGCAGCGCGTGAAGACGAGATTCGCAAAGTAAAACGCACGCGCAGATGAAAGCGACCGTAATAGGCCTCGGCCTCATCGGAGGTTCGTTCGCGCTGAGCCTGAAGGACAAGGGGTTGTGCGACACGGTGACGGGCATCGAACGATCGGAGAAAAATGCCCGTCAGGCCCTCGATATGGGACTCGTGGACCGCACAGTCACGCTGGACGAGGCGCTGGAGCAGAGCGACATCATAGTGCTGGCCACGCCCGTGGACACCATACCAGTGATGGCGACCAAGATCCTGAACCGCATACGTCCGACGCAGATAGTGATGGACATGGGCTCGACAAAGCAGGAGCTGTGCGAGGTGACGGCGATGCACCCCAACCGCGGACGGCTGGTGGCTACGCATCCGATGTGGGGAACCGAGAACAGCGGTCCCGGGGCCGCCGAACACGGCGCTTTCGCAGGGCGCACGGTGGTGATATGCGACAGCGAACGCTCGGACGCCGACGCGCTGGCCGAGGTGGAGAACATCTACCGCACGCTGGGCATGCCGATACGCTACATGTCGGCCGAGGAGCAGGACACGCACTGCGCCTACGTGTCGCACATATCGCACATCACCTCGTTCGCACTGGCGCTTACGGTGCTGGAGAAGGAGCGCGAGGAGGAGCACATATTCGATCTTGCGGGCGGAGGTTTCGAGAGCACGGTGCGACTGGCCAAGAGTCTGCCGCAGACGTGGGCCCCGATATTCCTCGGCAACAAGTACAACATTCTGGACGTGTTGCGCGAGCACATACACCAGTTGCAGATACTGCGCCGCATGATCGAGCGCGACGACCGCGAGGGTCTGATCGAGGCGATGCAGAAGGCCAACAAAATAAGAGAAATACTGAAATAAACGGCAGTTTCCGACAAGCCGGGGGCAGAGCCGAACACAGTTCGGTCCACGCCGGGCGGGAAAACGAAGAATGAAATTCAACACTTAAAATGGAAAAATTCAAACTCGGGGCAAAACGGCCCCTAATCATAGCAGGTCCGTGCAGCGCCGAGACCCGCGAACAGACCGTCGAGACGGCGATGCAGCTCGCCCGCTCGGGCAAGGTCGACGTAATACGCGCAGGTGTATGGAAACCGCGCACCAATCCCGGCACGTTCGAGGGAATAGGCGAACCCGGACTGGAATGGCTCAACGAGGTGAAGCAGGCCACGGGGCTGCCAATAGCCGTCGAGGTGGCCAACCGCGCGCATGTGGAGTGCGCCCTCAAGCACGGCGTCGACCTGCTGTGGATAGGCGCCCGCACGACCGTGTCGCCGTTCGCCGTTCAGGAGATAGCCGAGAGCCTGCACGGAAACGAGGAGATAGCGGTGCTCATAAAGAACCCCATGACACCCGACATAGGGCTCTGGGCCGGTGCGGTGAACCGTCTGGTGAACGAAGGAGTGAAGATCGAGAACATAGGTCTGATACACCGCGGATTCTCGTACTTCGGCCACAGCAAGTACCGCAATCCGCCCATGTGGCACATGATATTCGAGATGCGCAGCCGCTTCCCCGAGATGATGATGATATGCGATCCGTCGCACATATGCGGCTGCCGCCCGCTGCTGCACGGCATATCGCAGCAGGCCGCCGACCTGTGCTACGACGGACTCATCATCGAGAGTCACATCACGCCCGACAAGGCGTGGAGCGACGCCTCGCAGCAGCTCACGCCGCAGGACTGCATCACGATGATCGACAACGTGATGTGGCGCGCCAAGACGGCCAGCGACCCCGAATTCAACAGCGAGCTGGAGGTGTGCCGCCAGCAGATCGACCAGATCGACTCGGAGCTGTTCGACCTGATGAGCGAGCGCATGCGCACATGCGAGAAGATCGGACGCATAAAGAAGGCCAACAACGTGGCCATACTGCAGAGCAACCGCTGGGAGGACATCTGCCGCCGCATGCTGTCGCTCACGCGCGGCATGAACCTCAGCGAGGACTTCGTGCGTTCGGTGCTGGAGGCCATACACATCGAGAGCATCAACCACCAGAACGATGTGATGAACAAATAAGACGCGTCACCCGCTTCCGTTGCGGGAGAGGCGAACTTGCAGGGCTGTACGGTCGCGACCGTACAGCCCTGCTTCATGCCGGCCACGGAGTCGAGCAGGGACGGGGATGCGGTCCCCTGCCCCGCGGGCCCGCCCGCAGCGATGGCCGCCCCGCGGCCGCATGACGCACATCCGCGGATTCATGACGCGCATTCGCGGTACCGCAAGCGATCTTTTTTCAGCCGAAGCGCGGATTTCCCGATAAAAATGATTAAATTTGGGAAAACTGCCGAAACGATACGCACGCCATGAATTTCATACTTCTGATCACATTCGCCGCGCTCAATTTTCTGCTGGCGGCAGCATGTCTGATACGCAGCGGCCGGCACACCGCCCACCCGTTCGCGGTGTACATAGTCGCGGCACTGCTTTTCTGGTGGCCGGTGATGATCTACCCCGTGATCTTCGCCTCGGAGCGGCACGCGGCCGACGACGACCGGCGGCGCGCAGTATGCCGATACCGGCTGCGTCTGGCATGGCTCACCGCAGGGTGTTCGCTGGTCATGCAGGGTATAGCCGCGGCGGTGACCGGCTCGCTCGATTTGCCGATGACGACCGGCGACGCGGCACAGACGTGCGCCTCGGCCGCCACGCTGCTGATGAGTGCGATAATGCTCGCGGCCATAGGCATGCGGCGCACCGGATGACCGGACCTAACACACTGAACACCAGCCCCGCCGTATGACAACGGCGGGGCTTTGTCACGAATTTGCACCGGCACGGCCTTTTCTGCGAAAAAATACGTATTTTTGTAGCGTGATCATATATTCGAACCGGCGGCTATCCATTTCAGGCATGCAGGATATGTCCGGTCGCCTGCGCCGGAATCGGGTCGTCGGCAACGGTTCATATGGTCACATTTACGAAACGGAAACCATGGACAAGAACTTTACATACGAAGGCACGCGGCTGCACTACACCGACTGCGGCGAAGGACAGCCGTTGCTGCTGCTGCACGGCTGGGGCTGCGACGGGGGGATATTCGGCTTCATACAACCCTATCTGGCCGAACGGTTCCGCGTGCTGACGTTCGATCTGGCCGGATTCGGGCGGAGCGAGGAGCCGTCCTCGACATGGGGCGTGGAGGAGTACACCCGTTCGGTGGAGGCCGTGGCGCGCCACGAGGGCATTGAAGCCCCGATACTGGTGGGGCACTCGTTCGGCGGCCGCGTGTCGATACTCTTCGCCTCGCGCAACGCGACGTGCAAGGTGATGCTCGTCGACGCGGCCGGCGTGAAACCGCGCCGCACGCTGACGTATTACCGCAAGGTGTACACCTACAAACTCATAAAACGCCTGCTGCCGTTAGTGGCGGGACGCGAGCGCGCCGGACGGATGATCGACCGTTACCGTTCGCGTTCGGGCTCGTCGGACTACAACAACGCCACGCCGCGCATGCGCGCCATACTGTCGAAGTGCGTGAACGAGGATCTGTGCCACGTGATGCCGGCGATAAAGGCCCCCGTACTGCTGTTCTGGGGCGAGAACGACACAGCCACGCCGCTGGCCGACGCCAAGCGCATGGAGCGGCTGATACCCGACGCGGGATTAGTGGTCGCGGCCGGAGCGGGACACTTCTCGTTCCTCGAGTGCCGCGAACTTTTCATACGCGTCACAGAGAATTTCCTCGCCGACGAGGCGAATAAAAAATAATGAAGAGATGACAATCACCAACGCAATATTCATCGTCTGCTACCTGCCGCTGTGGTTCGCCACGGTGCGCTACGACGTGCAGATGTTCCAGCAGAACTCATACCGCGCGGCACGCTACGCACGGTGGTACCGTCAGGGGCACAGACTGCGGCGCTCCGCCGCGCTGGCCGTGCTGGCCGCGGCGGGCATGCTGCCGTTCATTCCCGGAGCGGTGTTCTGCGGCGTAGCCGCGGCAGCGATGCCGGCCTTGGCATGGAGCGAGCTGCGCACGGTCTACAAAAAGCCCATAGTATACACGATGCGCGTATGGCGGCTGCTGGCGAGCGCGTTCCTGCTCACCGCGGCCATACTCGCCGCAGTGTCGGCGACGGCACCGCACGCATTGCCGGCCGCGGCGCTCGGACTGCTGGTGCTGCCCGTCGTGATGCTGGCCGCCGACCTGATGAACAGACCCGTGGAGGCGGCCGTGGCACGCTGGTACTACAATGACGCACGGCGCATACTGCGCTCGATGCCCGATCTGACGGTCATAGGCGTCACGGGCAGCTTCGGCAAGACCTCGACCAAACACTATCTCTACCGCATACTGTCGGAGAAGTACGACGTGCTGATGACGCCGGGCAACTTCAACACGACGCTGGGCGTGATACGAACCGTGCGCGAGCAGCTGAAGCCCCACCACCGGATATTCATCGTCGAGATGGGAGCAAAGCAGCGGGGCGACATACGCGAGATATGCGAGCTGGTGCACCCCTCGATAGGCATAATCACCGCCGTGGGCGAGATGCACCTCGAAACGTTCCGCACGGTGGAGAACATTCTGCGGACGAAATTCGAACTGGCCGACGCACTGCCCGAGGAGGGACTGGCGGTGGTGAACCTCGATTCGCAGCCCATAGCCTCGGCACGGCCCGCACACCGGTGCCGCACGGTGAGCTACGGAATCGACAATCCCGCAGCCGACTACCGCGCCACGGACATCGACTACTCGCCCGCACAGACGTCGTTCGCCGTAGGGCACGGCAGCGAACGGCGCACGGATTACATAACACGGCTCGCAGGACGCGGGAACATACTCAATCTGCTGGCCGCAATAGCCGTGGCCGACCGGCTCGGAGTGAGCGAGACGATGCAGAAACGCGCCATAAGGCAGATCGAGCAGATCGAGCACCGGCTGAGCGTGCGCCGCACGACGGGAGGCGTGACCATAATCGACGACGCCTACAACTCGAACCCGTCCGGAGCGAGAATGGCTCTCGAGGTGCTGCGCGACTTCCGCACGGATCAAGGCCGGCGGATAGCAGTCACACCCGGATTCGTGGAACTGGGCGAAAGACAGTACGAGCTCAACCGTCAGCTCGGCCGCGACATGGCCGGCGCATGCGACTGCGCCGTGGTGGTGAACCTCACCAACCGCGAGGCGATCACGGCGGGACTCGCCGACGGGGGATTCCCGGCGGAGAGCATATACGAGGCCGACTCGTTCGCCGACGCCTCGGCATGGCTGGCGCAGCGGCTGCACGCGGGCGACACGATACTGTATGAAAACGACCTGCCCGACTCGTTCAAATAGATGCGGGCGGGACAACCGGCAAGGAGAACTACAAAAAAAACGATAACGATGAAGAGTAAAATCAACGTAGGCGTGATTTTCGGAGGCCGTTCGGTGGAGAACGAGATCTCGGTAATCACGGCATTGCAGGCCATGGCGGCCATCGACACCGACAAATACGAGGTCACACCCATATACATCTCGAAACAGGGACTGTGGTACACGGGCAAGGCACTGACCGACAGCAACAATTACAAGGATATGAACCGGCTCTACGCCTCGTGCGAGCAGGTGTATCTGCGTCCCGTCTACGGCGACAACCGTCTTTACAAGGTGCGTAAACCGATGTTCGGCAGCGATGTGGCAGCCGTTTTGGATGTCATTCTTCCGGCGCTGCACGGCACCAACTGCGAGGACGGATCGTTTCAGGGTGCCATAGAGATGACGGGCATACCCTACGCCGGATGCAACGTGCTGGCCTCGGCCAACGGAATGGACAAGATCACGATGAAGATGATACTCGCCCAGAGCGGCATACCGGTGGTGGAATACGCATGGTTCACCGACAAAGAGTGGTTCGACCGCCGCGAACAGGTCGCAGCCCGCGTGGAGAAAGCGCTGAGCTACCCCATGATAGTGAAGCCGGCCGACTCGGGTTCGAGCGTGGGCATAACGGCCGTGCACGACCGCGAGCAGCTGATGGAGGCGGTGGAGAATGCCGTGAGCTACTCGAAGCGAATAATAGTCGAGCGGTTAGTGGAGCGGCTGAAGGAGATAAACTGCTCGGTGCTCGGCAACTACTACGAGTGCGAGGCCTCGGTGTGCGAGGCGCCCGTAAGAAGCGGCGAGATACTCAGCTACGCCGACAAGTACCTCGGCGGCGGCAAAAGCGGCAAGACGGGCGGCGGCGTGAAACAGTCGCAGGGAATGCGCTCGACGGTGAGGGAGATTCCGGCGCAGCTGCCGCAGCAGACCACCGACTTCATACGTGCGACGGCCGTGGAGACGTTCAAGACGCTCGGCTGCGACGGCGTGGCCCGCATCGACTTCATGATAGACGAGGCGACGGACAAGGTGTACGTGAACGAGATAAACACCATTCCGGGTTCGCTGTCGTTCTATCTGTGGGAGGCTACGGGAGTGTCGTTCGCACAGCTCGTGGAGCGGCTGATCGAGACGGCCTTCCAGCGCAAGCGCGACTCGTCGTTCAAGACCACAAGCTACAAGGAGAACATATTCAACTACTCGGTTTCGGGAGCCAAGGGCGCCAAGATGGGTCAGAAATCGGGCGGAAAACAAATAAAAAAGTAGAGCAGTATGAGAAAATTAATGTTATGTTTCGCAGCGCTGGCGATAGCGGCGCACGCATCGGCCGGATTGCTTCCCAAGGCGAAGATCGGCGTTAAGGCCGGTATGGACTATCAGACCAACGACCTGAAGAGCGCGGTCAGCAACATCGACTTCAAATCGAGCACCGGATGGTTCGCCGGCTTGCAGAGCGACCTGAGCTGGGGTATGCTGGGCATACACCCCGAGCTGGTGTACTCGCACAACAAGTTCAGTGTGGACGGCGCCGAAGGCACGATGAAGATGAACAAACTCGACCTCCCGCTGCTGCTCGAAGTCAAGTTTCTGGGGATTCTCGCACTGCAGGCCGGCCCCTCGTTCAATCTGATGACCGGCACCGGAGGCCAGACCGGAGGCGCAGAATGGAATCTGAAACGTCCTGCGGTGAACTACGCCGTGGGAGCCGAAGCAAGGATATGGAAACTGTCGGTGGCGGCACGCTACAACGGTGCGTTCAAGAAGAGCAAGGTGTTGGGCTACGCCACCGGCGAGAACAAGATCGCGACATTCCAACTCGGCGTGGGATATTATTTCTAAACGATCTTATCCGAATCCGGGCATCAAAGCAAACTCTCGACCTAACAAGATACTATGGAGATAACATATACTATCGGTCATAAGCAGACCGAAAAGAGATTCGAAAGCATGCAGAACAACATGCTGCCAGACCAGTTCATCCAAATAGACAGAGAGGATTTCGACCGGGAATTTCCGGAATCGAAGCATTGCAACTCACTGACCCTCACAAGCCGGACCGGAGCAGCCGAGATCATCGGAGGATTCGCGGCGGCAGCGCAGGGAATATTGTCGCCATCGGCAAAAAATGTGGCGTTAAGAATCTCGGCATGCGACATCAATAAGGTTTCATACGACAATACGATGGACCTTATCAACGCCGTGCAGAGTTTCATGCCCAATGCCAAGTTGATATGGGGCGCAGGAGCGGACAGGGACATGCCGGAAGGAGCGGTGACACTGACTGTATTCGCCGATGTTCCGGACGGATGCCAAAACGAATAGCAGCACTGCGACACGCGATAAAAACAGCCGCGCCTATGCAAGGTGCGGCTGTTTTTTTCTGCACGGCGGACGCGGCGGCGACAAGAGCGACTGCCAGCGGCGGTTACAGCGCGGCGCCAAACGGCAGAACCGTCCGGCGGCTGTCAGCGGCGGCCGTACATGCTGTCATAGTAGCGTTCGTACTCGCCCGAGGTGATCGAGTCCATCCACTCCTGATTCGCGAGATACCACCTGACCGTACGCTCGATACCCTCCTCGAACTGCAGGCTCGGCTCCCATCCCAGCTCGCGTTGCAGTTTCGACGAGTCGATGGCATAGCGCAGATCGTGGCCGGCACGGTCGGTCACATAGGTTATAAGGTCGAGCGACGCCCCCTCGGCATTGCCCAGCAGGCGGTCGACCGTCCGGATGATGACCTTTACGAGGTCGATATTCTTCCATTCGTTGAATCCGCCTATGTTGTAGGTGTCGGCCGGACGGCCGCGGTGGAAAATAAGGTCGATGGCGCGGGCATGGTCCTCGACATAGAGCCAGTCGCGCACATTCTCGCCGCGGCCGTACACGGGTAGCGGCTTGCGGCGACGGATATTGTTGATGAACAGCGGGAT
>CAZFIN010000030.1:0-20396 GCA_964519525.1 uncultured Alistipes sp.
CTTGCGCATCAGCGGATGCTCAAGGTGGTACTGCAAATCCTTGTTATCTGAAAAGAAATTAGCCATAATTACTTGTTTTTATGATTCTCGGTTATTGTCGTTTGTCATTGTCATCGTCAGGCCTATCACGTAGAAATGAGGAATATTCTCCACTATCCCGCTCGACATATCGGGCGCAATGGTGCTGTCGCCGCAAAAGCGGATAACACCCGACTGTTCGTCGTACCATGCCGAACCGAACAACACCAGCGGAATGAACCCACCCGGCTCCACCCCGGCGATATCGAACAGACGCGTACGGTAATTGTAAAACGGCCCGCGCGCCGTATTGGGAACATGCACACCGTGAAGCTTCAACGCCGACCGGCTGGTCATCATGCCCGGCACTGATATTACCAGCTGGACCACCGAATCGGCTCCCGACGGAAACAATCCTACGGTCAGCCGCTCGGCCCGGCGGAAGATACCCGCTTCGGTATCAGCCATATCCTCAGGCTTGATGCGTTCGCGATCCTCTTGTGAAAACTTATCCGACATGATTCGGTTCGCACCTATATTATAACAGGTATCGTCGACAAGCTCACCGCCGGAATATTCCCGAACGATTACCGACATGTCGTAGGTCGCACCGGAAAATTCGCTCAGGTCGAACCCGAACGCCTCGTATCCGGCAGCCTCCAGCAACAAACGGTAGTCGTCGAAACCGGCCTCGCGGCTCCTCACCTGCTGTCCGAAAACAGAGGCGGAGAGGCACAACGATAACACAATGAGCAACAACCTCGACATCGCTACTTCGAATTTTGCTTGTAATATTTAATCATTTTAGGTATCACGTCGTTCACGTCGCCCGTGATGGCGTAGTCGGCTATCTTGTTGATAGGCGCCTCGGGATCGGTATTGATCGAGATTATCATCGACGACTGGTCCATGCCGGCCGTGTGCTGTATCTGACCCGAAATACCGCAGGCGATGTAGAGCTTGGGACGTACCGTGACACCCGTCTGACCCACCTGACGCTCATGCTCGGTGAAACCCGCATCGACAGCGGCGCGGCTGGCGCCTACCTCGGCTCCGAGCACCTCGGCCAGCTCGTGCACGAGGCGGAAGTTCTCCTTCGAACCCATGCCGTAGCCGCCGGCCACGATCACGCTCGCACCTTTTATGTTGATCTTGCGCTCCTCGATCTGACGGTCGATGATGGTGACGGCCAGATCGGCATCCTTCAGATACTCGCGCCATGCGATAGGCTTGACCTCGACGGCAGCGGGCGTGGCGGCCAGCTCCTTGCGCATAACACCCTCGCGGACGGTAGCCATCTGCGGACGATGGTCGGGGTTGACGATCGTCGCGATGATGTTTCCGCCGAATGCGGGGCGTATCTGGTAAAGCAGATCCTTGTACTCGTTACCGGTCTTGGCATCCTTGTGGTCGCCGATCTCAAGCTGGGTGCAGTCGGCCGTAAGACCGCTGTGCAGCGCCGACGAAACACGGGGACCGAAATCGCGGCCTACGGGAGTAGCGCCGAACAGAACGATCTGGGGCTTCTCGGCCTCGATAAGTCCGCAAAGCACCGACGTATGGGGCAGGGTGCGGAACGGGGCGAACACCTCGTCGTCGGCAACCCATACCGTATCGGCGCCATACTTGGCCAATTCCTTCTCGATGCCTGCCAGATTAACGCCCATGGCTACCGCCTCAAGCTTCACGCCCAGACGATCGGCCAGCTCGCGGCCCTTGGTAAGCAACTCCAAACTCACGTCGGCAATCGCGCCGTCTTCGAGTTCTATATATACAAATATATTATTCATCTCTGCAACCTTTCCGATTAACCGAGCGTGTGGCTCGCTATAAGTTCTACCATCAGTTCATTTATGTTCTCGTCGGCAGACGTCATGCACTTGGCCTCCTTGGCCTGAAATACGACGTTCTCGATCTTCTTCACCTTGGTGGGCGAACCTGCGAAACCGAGCTGGTTCTCGTCGGTCTCGATGTCAGCCACAGTAAGCTCCACGATCTTGAGATAGTCGCGCTGGGCAACCATCTTGGCGCGGTCCGATTCGGGATCGGCAGCGATCTCCGACGGAATCATGGCGTTCTTGTACTTCATAACGCGGCGTGCATTCATCGGACGCACGTCGGGAGCCGACGCATTCACCGTCACGACGGCAGGAACGGGGCACTCGACAACCTCGATTCCGCGCTCCAGACGACGGCGGATCACAAGCGATGACTCCTTTACCTGCTCCACGCACTCGGCATAGGTGACCTGCGGCAGACCGAGTTTCTCGGCTATCTGAGGACCAACCTGAGCGGTATCGCCGTCAATAGCCTGACGGCCGGCGATGATGACGTCGTAACCGATCTTCTTCAGCGCGCACGAAAGGGCGTAAGATGTAGCCAGCGTATCAGCACCCGCGAACTTGCGGTCGGTCAGCAGATAACCGCCGTCGGCACCGCGGAACATGGCCTCGCGGATGATGTCGGCCGCACGGAACGGGCCCATGGTCAGAATGTGTACCGTCGATCCCTCGCACTCCTCCTTCAGGCGCAGAGCCAGTTCGAGCGCATTCAGATCCTCGGGGTTGAAAATGGCGGGCAGAGCTGCACGGTTCACCGTACCCTCGGGGGTCATGGCATCCTTACCCACATTGCGGGTATCGGGCACCTGCTTCGCCAGAACAACGATTTTCAAAGATTTGTTCATCAGTTTAAATATTTGTTTATTAGGTATTATTCGATGTATTCATACGATACCGCCGCCAGTCTCCGCCGTCGATGCGGAATCACCAGCCTCTCCGGCCCGGGCCGGAAACGGACCGCCCTATCGGACGATAGTCTCGCTGCGGTCGGGACCCACCGATATGATCTTAACCGGAACACCGGTCTCACGCTCGATGAACTCCACGTAGGTCTTGAACTCGGCGGGGAAGTCCTCGTAACGGCGGACCTTGCATATATCGCACTTCCAGCCCTTGAATTCGGTATACACCGGTTCGAGATCGTCGGTGACCTCGTAAGGGAAATGATCCACGACCTCACCGCCGATACGGTATGCCGTGGCCACCTTCACCGTGTCGAAATCGTTCATCACGTCCGACTTCATCATTATAAGGCCGGTGACACCATCCACCATCACTGCATACTTCAGCGCCACCAGATCGAGCCAGCCGCAGCGGCGCGGACGCCCTGTGACAGCACCGAACTCGTGACCTATGCGCCGCAGCTCCTCGCCCGTTTCGTCGAACAGCTCAGTAGGGAACGGACCGCTGCCGACACGGGTGCAGTAGGCCTTGAATATTCCGTAGACGTCGCCTATCTTCAACGGAGCCACTCCGAGTCCCGTACAAACGCCGGCGCAGACGGTATTAGACGAGGTGACGAACGGATAGGTGCCGAAATCGACATCGAGCATCGAACCCTGCGCACCTTCGGCCAGAATAGGCACGTCATCATTTATATAGGCGTTCACCTCGTGCTCGCTGTCGATGAAACGGAACGCACGCAGATAGTCGATACCCTCCATCCACGTCTTCTCGTACTCCGTGACATCGTACTCGTAATCGTACTGGCGGAGCATCTCGGCATGCTTGTTCTTCAGTTTCTCGTAGCGGGCCTTGAAGTCGGCAGCCAGCACATCGCCGAAGCGCAGACCGTTGCGGCCTGTCTTGTCCATATAGGTGGGACCTATGCCCTTGAGCGTCGAACCGATCTTCGACTTGCCCTTGGCCGCCTCGCTCGCAGCGTCGAGTATGCGGTGGGTAGGAAGGATGATATGCGCCTTCTTCGATATGAACAGTTTGTTCTTCACGTCGATGCCCTGCGCCTCGATATTGGTGAGCTCCTCGACGAGACTGACGGGATCAACCACCACGCCGTTACCTATTATATTAATCGATCCTTCGCGGAAAATGCCCGAAGGCACGGTGCGCAACACGAAACTCTTATCGCCGAAATGCAGTGAGTGACCGGCATTGGGACCGCCCTGAAACCGGGCTATGACTTTGTAATTGGGGGTCAGAACATCCACGACCTTTCCCTTGCCTTCGTCGCCCCATTGTAATCCAAGAACTACGTCTACTTTTTTCATTATCCGTTAGCAATTTATGCAAAAGACATTTTTTGCATCCAAAGATAGCTATTTTTTTTCAACCGCATAGCCCCGCATGGCACATTTTATCAACATCTTTTCCCCAACCGGCTCATTTACGGCGCCAAACACTCCGCCGATGACACCGGCGCGACAGCCCCGGGAACGAAAAAAAGAGGGACCGCCGCATGCGATCCCCCTATCTTTAGGCAGCAGCCTGCCCCGTCAGTCCATATTGTCGTCATCGTCGGCCGAGCCCGAATCGTCCTGAATATCATCGGCACCCTTGATCTCGTCGTCGCCGTAGAAATCGTCATCGACAGAATCGTCGGCCGAATCGTCGATCTTGACATCGATCTTGACCAGATACGAAGTGTCGGCCGTCTCGTAGGGCACTACATAAAAAAAATCGCCGTTCGGCTTGTCGATACGGGTCATGACCTCTGTGAATCCGTGAGGATAAAGGCTCTTCACCGCTTCCTGCTGCTCGGGCGTAAGGTTGTGAAAATTAGTCACTAATCTCTTCTTTGTACTATTTGGTGTCATATAATCCTTGAAATTTTCCGCAAGTATACGCAAAATTTGCATACTGCGACGAATTTTAATATTTTTTTTTGCATTTTCTTTGTTTTCCTCACGTGTTACGAACAAAATATGTACCTTTACGACTCAAATAAGCCTTTTTTATGACTGCACGGCAACGAATATCATTCCTGCGCGAGCATCTCAATTACTGCAATCACAAATACTATATTGAGAATGCCCCCGTAATATCCGATTTCGAATTCGACACCCTGTTGCGCGAATTGCAGGATCTGGAGGCCGCCGATCCCGAATTTGCCGATCCCAACTCGCCCACCGTGCGCGTGGGGAGCGACATCACCAACGAGTTCCGCAGCATAGAGCACTCGTTCCCGATGCTATCGCTGAGCAACACCTACTCGCTCGACGAGCTTCACGAGTGGATCGACCGCGTGGAAAAGGAGGTCGGACCGACCGAATTCGTCTGCGAGCTGAAATTCGACGGCACAGCCATATCGCTCACCTACGAGCACGGACGGCTGCTGCGCGCCGTGACGCGCGGCGACGGCACGCGCGGCGACGATGTGACGGAGAACGTCCGCACCATACGCAGCGTGCCTCTGGTGCTGACTGGCGACGGTTATCCCGACTTTTTCGAGATACGCGGCGAGATACTGATGCCCTACGCCTCGTTCGACCGTCTCAACACCGAACGCGAAGCCGCCGGCGAACCACCGTTCGCCAATCCGCGCAACGCGGCGGCCGGCACGCTCAAACAGCAGCAGTCGCATGTGGTGGCCCGGCGCGGACTCGACTGCACGCTCTACCAGCTGGCAGGCGACGATCTGCCATACACCTCGCACTGGGATAATCTGGAGGCGGCACGCCGGTGGGGATTCCGCATCTCCGACAAAGCCGCCGTATGCCGCAGCCGCGAGCAGATAGACGAATACATAAAGCGATGGGACACGGAACGCAAGACGCTGCCGTTCCCGACCGACGGCGTGGTCGTGAAGGTCAACCGCTATGCCGACCGCCGCGCTCTGGGATCGACGGCCAAAGCCCCGAAATGGGCCGTGGCCTACAAGTTCAAGGCCGAGCAGGCACTCACACGGCTGCTCAAGGTGACGTATCAGGTGGGCCGCACGGGCGCCATAACGCCTGTGGCCAATCTCGAACCGGTGCTGCTGGCCGGCACCACCGTGAAACGCGCCACGCTGCATAACGCCGACCAGATAGCCGCGCTCGACATACGCGAGAACGACATGGTGTATGTGGAGAAGGGCGGCGAGATCATACCCAAGATCACCGCCGTAGACCTCACCAGCCGACCTGCCGACAGCCGGCCGCTGGAGTACATCACCGAGTGTCCCGAATGCGGCGCCGGGCTGGTGCGTTACGAAGGCGAGGCCAAGCACTACTGCCCGAACCAGAGCCACTGCCGCCCGCAGATACTCGGCCGCATAATACATTTCATCAGCCGCAAGGCGATGAACATAGAAAGTTTAGGTGAAAAAATTATAACCAGATTATTTGAAGTAGAACACATTAATAATATTGCAGATTTATATTGCTTAACACTTGAAGATATTTCTAAAACAAAAATAATTACAAGATTAACAGAAAAAGAAGCTTTAAAACTCTTAAAAAACATTCGAGAAGGGAAAAATTCAGATAGTCAAATCATAAAAAAATTAATCCTTAATGGGACTATAAGTAACATCGCTGATGCTGTTAATTTATCGGTACATCAAATCACAGAAATTGACTTCGAAAAAGAAATAGGCAAAAAGACAGCTAATAAAATTATTGAAAATTTAACGCTATCTAAAAGTGTTCCGTTTCACAGAGTTTTATTCGCTTTAGGCATACACTTCGTGGGCGAAACGACCGCCAAATACCTCGCAGTGCATTTCCGCTCGCTCGACGCCGTCATGTCGGCCTCGCGCGAGGAACTCACCGAGGCCGAGGAGGTGGGCGACAAGATAACCGACTCGATCATGGAGTATTTCGCCGACGAGCAGAACCGCGCCATAATCGAGCGGCTGCGCAAGGCCGGCCTGCAATTCGAAGCGCAGCAGCGCGAAGCGGCGTCAGACACGCTCGCCGGACTGTCGTTCGTGATCTCGGGCACCTTCGCCAAACACTCGCGCGACGAACTGAAGGCGATGATCGAGGCGCACGGTGGCAAGAACCTCGCGGCCGTGTCGGCCAACACGTCGTATCTGCTGGCCGGCGACAAGATAGGCCCCTCGAAACTGCAGAAAGCGACCAAACTGGGAATAAAGATCATATCCGAGCAGGAATTCATGGCCATGACCGGTCCCGGCGTACCGCAGCACGGCACAACAGAGCAACCCTCGCCGGAACCGGAACAGCTGGCGGAGCAGAACCGCGACACCGGCAGACGGCAGGAGATTCAAGGCTCGCTATTTTAACACTATCGTCAAACTACCACTGAAAACAGACACGATTATGAATAACACTCGACTCAGCGGCTTGGGCGCCGCCATGATAACCCCCTTCAAAGCCGACGGATCATGCGACACGGAGGCTCTGCGCAACATGATAGATTACGTGATCGACGGAGGCACCGACTACATCGTATCGCTGGGCACCACGGCCGAGACGCCTACGCTCTCGGCGCAGGAGAAGACCGACATACTGCGCATCACCCGCGAACACATAGCAGGACGCGTGCCTCTGGTGGCAGGTGCGGGAGGCAACTCGACGGCCGATCTGATACGCCACTTGGGCGAGATGGATCTGTCAGGAGTGGACGCCATACTGAGCGTTACACCTTATTATAACAAACCGACGCAAGAGGGACTCTACCGTCACTTCCGCGCCGTGGCCGAGGCTTCGCCGCTGCCCGTCATACTCTACAACGTTCCGGGCCGCACCGGTGTGAACATGACAGCCGAGACCACATGCCGGCTGGCGGCCGACGACCCCAACATAGTAGCAGTGAAAGAGGCGTCGGGAAAGATCGACCAGATAGAGCAGATCATCAAGAACCGTCCGGACGGATTCCTCGTGCTTTCGGGCGACGACGGCATGGCTGTGGACGTGATGCGCAAGGGAGGCGACGGAGTGATCTCGGTGGCCGTGAACGCATTCCCGTCGCGATTCTCGCACGTAACCCGACTGGCCCGGCAGGGTCTGTTCGACCGGGCCGCCGAAGCCTACGAGCCGATGCACGAGGCCGTATGCGCGCTCTTCGAACAGGGCAACCCCACCGGCGTGAAAGCCGCGCTGGCGATAATGGGCCGCATAGAGAACGTGCTGCGTCTGCCGCTCGTGCCGGCCACCGATCTACTGGTAAAAAAACTCGAAAGACTGATTAGGGAATACGATTTGCGTTGAGATGTCGTTTTATAAAACAAAAACGCCTATGAAACGATTGATCGCAGCCGCATTGCTGCTGCTCCCGCTCGCAGGATGGTCGAAAGTGCCCGACGAGGAGGATATTCTGAACAATATCATGAACACCGCGTCGCCGTACTATTACACCAACCTCATGATGCGCTACAACAACCTGCAGAAGCTGACCGAGGAGGACTACCACTATCTGTACTACGGCTACGCCTATCAGGACGAGTACAAGCCTCTGGCATCCAACGCAGCGGTGGAGCAACTGTATGAAACGCTCATGCATCTGGACACCGAGTCGCCCGACCGCGCCGAGATGCAGCATGTGATCGCCATGTGCGAGGAGGCCATGCATAACGACCCGTTCAATCCGACGGTGCTCAACATGCTGGTGTTCGCCTACGGCGCCATAGGCGACAAGGAGAAGGAAGAGGCATACTACCGTCACATGAACGGAATACTCGAAACGATCAAATCGTCGGGCGACGGCCGCAACGAGAAGTATCCGATGCACATACTGATGTTCTCGCATGCCGTCGACGTGGTATCGTCGATGGGACTTGCCGGCAAGCGTGCCGAGATAGTGAGCCGCAACGTCGAATACATCCCGCTCGTCGAACCGCGCAAGACACCCGACGGAAAGCTGCGGGGATTCTATTTCGATTACAGCCGCATCTACCGCAACAAGCCCGACGACGTTTCGTTCAAGAAGAAACGCACATGGCAGTTCAACAACCTCAAGCCGCGCGAATACAAATAGCCGACCGGGTCGCCGGACGGAGACCGCACCGACCGTAAAAACGAATAACAAATGTTCAGAACATTCGCAAGACGCATATTGACCGCACTCGCAACCGTCATGCTGCTGGCTGCGCCGTCGTGCCGCAAGACCGACACGCCCGAGAACGATCTGCCGCCGCAGACGCTCGTATTCTATTTCACCGGAACACAGCTATCCTACTACTTCTACCGCAACATCTCGGCCGTAAAAGAGGCGGTAAGGCAGAACACGCACGGACGCAGCCGTGTGATATGCTTCTTCCAGAACAACAGCAAGACCCAGGCCGACATCATCGAACTGGTGCACGTCAACGGCTCCTGCGAGGAGAAGATACTCGGATCATACGACCTGCCGGCGATTATGGACGGCGAGAATCTCGGGTACTATTTCAGGGAGATAATCCGTCTGGCCCCGGCCCAGAGATACGGACTCGTGATGGCCGGCCACGCGCTGGCATGGATTCCGGCCGGCGCATCGGCCGACGCGCCGACCATGAAAGGCGTCGCGGCATCGGCCCGCCGGCGGGCAGCTAACGACGGCGATTTCTGGCGCAAAGCCCCGAGCGAGGTGGTGACACGATATTTCGGCGAGAAGTATTCCGACACGCAGTCCAACTGTTTCGACATCGCAACCATGTCGGAGGCGCTCGCATCCACCGGCGTGAAATTCGAATACATACTGTTCGACGCCTGCTTCATGGCCAATGTGGAGGCGGCATACGATCTGCGCGCCAACACGCGATATATAATAGGTGCGCCGTGCGAGATTCTGGGCGACGGATTCCCCTACCAGAACACGCTTCCGTATCTGCTCAAGGACGGCGGCCGCACATACGATCTGCCGCAGGCCTGCCAGACATTCCATGACAGTTATTCATCGAAATACGGCTATTCGGGATCGGTGGCGCTCATCGACTGCTCGCAGCTCGACGCGCTGGCCGCAACGATGAAGAAGATAAATGCAACGGCAACAGACTTCGACCCCGACGAAATACAGACATTCGAAGGGCAGTCGCATCACGTGTTCTACGATCTGGGCGATTACATCGACAAAATATGCGGCGACGCAACCCTGAAATCCGAATTCGATGCCAGAATGGACAAAGCCGTGCCATGCAAATACACGCTCGATTCATTCTGGTCGAACTACGGGAAGAAGGCGGGACTCTACCCCATCACCGTATTCTCGGGACTCAGCACGTCGGCCCCGTCGCAGGTCTACCGCGACAGCTACGCCGGAACCGCATGGTACAGAGCGACGCACTGATCCGGCGCAGAATCCACTACCCGCCCCCACCTTATGACAGAACGCCGGCGGATCCGTCTATTGGATCCGCCGGCGTTTAGTATCATCGCAGCCCCGTTATTCGTAACGTCCGCTCTTGAGTCTGTCGACCTCCTCATTAGTCAGGAAACGCCATGCGCCGCGCTTAAGATTCTTCTTGGTGATGCCGGCATAGTAGACACGGTCGAGCTTGAGAACCGCATAGCCCAGATGCTCGAATATGCGTCGCACGATACGGTTGCGGCCCGAGTGTATCTCGATGCCCACCTCCTTCTTGTTATCGCTGGCGTAGGCCACCTCATCGGCATAAATTTCGCCGTCCTCCAGCGTGAGGCCCTCAGTCATACGCTCCATATCGGCGCGGGTGAGCGGTTTGTCCAGCGTCACCTGATAAATCTTCTTCTTCTCCAGCGAAGGATGGGTAAGCTGACGGGTGACATCGCCGTCGTTGGTGAATATCAGCAGTCCGACACTGTTCTTGTCCAGCCGGCCCACCGGATAGATACGCTCCGTGCAGGCATTCTTCACAAGCTCCATCACCGTCTTGTCGGCATGCGGGTCCTCGAGCGAAGTGACATATCCCTTCGGTTTGTTGAGCACCAGATATACCTTCTTCTCGCCCTGTATCCGCTCGTCGTTGAACTTCACCTCGTCGGTGGGCATCACCTTCGCACCGAGCTGCGAAACAATCTGACCGTTCACCGTCACCAGCCCGGCCTGAATGTAATCGTCGGCCTCGCGGCGCGAACACAGTCCCGACTGCGCGAGGAAACGGTTCAGACGCATCTCGCCCGTCTGCTTGGCCGGGTTGTAGCGGGGATAATTGTCACAGTCGCGCGAAGAACGGCCGCCCTTGTAGCCACCCTTTCCCTTATATTCGCCACGGCCCTTGAATTCTCCGCGGTCGTTGCGTGCGCCGAACTCGCGGCGTGCACTGCCGTCGCTGTCGCGTCTGAATCCGCTGCCGCCCTTGAACGCTCCGCCGCGGTTGCCGCGGAATCCTTCGCCCGATTCTGCGTTCGCAGATGCGTTGCGTCCGTAACCGGCCTTGGGACGGTTACCACGCGAGACGAAATCGCGGTTATTCCCGTCACCGCCGTCATTGCGCGCATATTCCGGTCCGGCATTACGGTAGCCGCCCTGCTTGGCACGGCCTACGAAGCCGCCCTGCGGACCCTTGCGGTCCTGATGTTTCGGACCTCCGAACTTCGGTCGGAAACCCTCGCGGGCACCCGGCTCGCGCGACTCGCCGTCGCGGCCGCGCAGACGGTTGTCATCGGTGAAATTGGGATTGAACGATGCCCGTCCGGCACCGGCCTCGTAACGGTCGCGGCGGACCGTACGCCCCTCGTCGGCGGCATCACGCCGAGGACGGGGACTGCGCTCGACACGCTCTGCGGTGAGAGTGCGGGCACGTTTGTCGCGGCCGAAGCGCGACACGGCCGCAGTCGAGTCCTGTTTGATGTTTCTCATAATGATTCTTAATTTACACAGGCAAAGGTAATCTAAATTTTCATTACATGTTGCAACCCGCCCGCCTTTTAAGGACCAAAAAACATTCCTCACGGCCGCGGCCGGCGCATGTTGCCGGATTCTTGCTATCTTTGCACCGTTTTAATGCAAAACAGAGAGTCATTATGGGCATGAACCGCGAGATACTGAGAATCGCACTGCCGAACATCATCTCCAACATCACGGTACCGATAATGGGTATAGCCGGAACCATGATAGCGGGACACATCGACGGCGATTCGACCTCCAACATAGGCGCGCTGGCCATAGGCGTGTCGATATTCAATTTCATCTACTGGAACTGCGGATTCATACGAATGGGAACCAGCGGAATCACGGCGCAGGCATACGGTGCGGGCAACAGCCGCGCAACGACGCTGATGCTGGCGCGCGCGGTGGCGGTGTCGCTCATCGTGGGACTGGCCGTGACAATACTGCAATACCCCATAGGCACCGGAGCGCTGCGGATCATGAACGGCAACGACATGGTGGCCGAATACTTCTTCGCCCGCATATGGGCCGTGCCGGCCGGGGTGCTGCTGTTCGGACTGAACGGATGGCTCACGGGAATGCAGAACGCGGTGATACCCATGATAGTGGCCATCACGATGAACATAATCCACATAGCGTTCAGCATCTGGTTCGCATTCGATCTGGAAATGGGCATAACCGGCATAGCATACGCCTCGGTCGTGGCACAGTGGACGGGAATGGCCGCGACGGCATTCATAATATGGATTCACTACCGCCACAGGTTCACCGGCATAACGATACGCGAGGTGATGGACCTGCGGGCCATGCGCGAGTTTTTCGCCATCAACCGCGACATAATCATACGCACGCTCTGCATCGTGGCTACCTACACATTCTTCACGGCGGCCTCGGCACGCATGGGCGACGACGTGATACTGGCCGTGAACACCATACTGTTGCAGATGTTCACGCTGTTCTCCTACATGAACGACGGATTCGCCTGCGCGGCCGAGGCGCTCACGGGCCGTTTCATCGGTGCCCGCGACCCCAAGGCCCTGCGCGACTGCATACGCAAATGCATGATGTGGTGCCTGATCGTAGGGGTGATCTATGTCGGCATCTACGTCGGCTGGTGGCGCGAACTGCTCGAACTGTTCATAACCGACGATGCCGACGCACAGCTGATAGTGGAGTACGCAGGCAGGTACATCGGGTGGATCATCGTGATTCCGATCGCAGCGGCCATGCCGTTCGTGATGGACGGCATAATGGTCGGCGCCACACAGTCGCGCATCATGCGCGATTCGATGATTCTGTCGACCGCCGCCTACTTCGTCATATTCTACGCAATGAACTCCACGATGGGCAACAACGCCCTGTGGCTGGCTTTCACGCTATACATGTTCCTGCGTGGAGCGTTGCAGTTCATCATGTCCGGACATCTGCACAAGATATACTCGCAGGCCGAGGGATAGGAAGAGACAGCGGACCCGTTCCGTTTCCGCGTCAGGTCCGCCGTCATAAAACATGGGCCGCCCCGTCCTTTATGCCGATCGCATAAAGGCGGTGTATCTAATGGACAAACCGGCATGGTCGCTTCCGGAATTCGGCCCCGGTCACATAAGTCGGGCACGCTCCCCCGGCTTCATCCCCGGCGTATTGCATCTTACTCATTCTTACATACCTAAAAGAGGCTGTGTCAAAATTCGATTTTGACACAGCCTCTTTATCACAACTGCCGCCACTGCGTCAGAACGAGATCTTGGCGCCGAGCAAACACTGCGGCGTGTCGTAATAGTAATAGGCCCATTCGTACACCTTGCTGCCCGTGAGATTGCGACCCTCGACAAATGCAGCCCAGCGATCGTTCACACGCCACTCGACGTTAAGTCCGAGCTGGAATGTCGCAGGGGTTCTCACTGCACCGAAGTCGCCCGACGGCGTAAGACACATCCATTTGATGCGGTTGTGATAATCGGCCGACACTCCTGCCGAGATCCTGCGGCCCAGATAACGCAGCTTCAACGCACCCTGCGCACTCGGACGGCTGCTGTAATAGGAGTCGTAGTTCTCCCAAGCATATACGCCGGCATACAGTTCAGCCTCGAACTGACCGACGGGACGGAACTTAATGCTGCCGTCGATACGCAGACTATGCTGATAGGCCCCGACGAAAAGATAGTTGGCGTAATCGCAGCAGTACCAGTAGCAGTGGTCGTCGGCAAACGACACCTCGGCCGACAGATTATACGAGAACCGCCCCTTGGCGAGACGTCCGCTTATGCCGGCCCGGCCATTGTAGTACGACTCGTTGGGCTGGTCGAAAGCCACCGGCAGAGCCGTCTCGTTAAGCTGCATGTATGGATTCTCGTACTTGAGCGATCCGTAATCGTGACGGCGCAGACCTCCGTCCACCTCGACGTAGGGAACAAAGCCCTCCGAGGTATTCTTCCACGTCATGTGCAGATAAGGGAACACATGATGGGGACTGCCCGACGCGAGATCGACACGGTCGTGATAGTAATCGGCACCTACGAGAAACTCCAGCCTGCGGCCGCTTATGCCGTAACGCGCACCGACCGTCAGCGTATTGTCCTTGTATTCGGCCAAAGCCTTCGACCCGAACACACCCGTATATCCGGCATGTATTCTCAACACATGTTTCCCGAGCATCTTGCCAACGGCCAGACGTGCCTCCAGATCCGACTGCCGGCGTTTGGGAGAGCCACCGGGAGCATAGCCGTCGCCGAAGATTCCGCCGCCCGCCTCGACATTGAAGTTCCAGCGGCTCAGATCGGTAAAATCGTCGCCTATGCGAACCTTTCCGGCAATCCGGCCGAAGTGCACGCGCGCGCCCGTCATGGGATAGCGGTGACGCATCTGCTGGTCGCCGTAAATATCCGCCTCAAGCGTATGCCGGCCCAGAAACAGACCAGCACGACCGCCGGCGCGGTTGCTCAGCTCCGTCGTATGCGACGTCACTTTCAGCCCCTCGAAATTCTTGCGGTTGCGGTAGTCGCCCCAATGATTCACGTAAGCCATTGCATAGCCGCGGTCCTTGTTGAACGTCGACACATAGCCGTCGGCCTCGCTCGTGAGAGGCACGCCGAAAGCACCCTTGGCATAGAACGGACGCGAACGGTTGTAATCCCAGTAGGTTATGGTCGCCGGCTTGAAATTCTCGGTAAGCAGCGAGGTCTGATATGAACGCGGCGTGATCGTATAGTCGATGTCGGGCTGCATGGTCACCGTATCTGTCATGTCGGGTATGACGGAGAGTTTCTGCGCCGTTCCCACGCTGGGGGTGTAGTCCTTCGACACCTCGACATGTTTGGCTACCTGCGCCGATACGGCGGCAGGCAGGCAGAGCAACGTTATTATATATGTGAGTCTTTTCATAATCAGTTCATTTTAGCAATCTTACCCTTCGCCTCCTCGACTATTCCGTCGTCGGCCGGCGAATAACCGTCGGCGACACTCTGGTAGGTGGCGCGCGCCTGGAAGCTGTCGCCCTTGCCCATATATATGTCGCCCAACAATATGAACGCCTTCGCCAGCCAGTAGTTCTGTGGTGTTTTACTGTCCGAGAACTCGAACACCATGCTCTCGGCCTTGTCGTAGTTCTTGGCCTTGTACTCCGCCTCGATCAGACGATAGCGGGCCTCGGCGCCCTCGGCGCTCTTGACCTCGGAACTCAAGGCACGGTAAATCTTCATCGCATCGCCGTCGTTACCCTGACGCGTCAGCACACCTGCCTTGGCATACTGCGCCTTGCGGCGGGCCACGTCGTTCACATCGGTCATCGAAGCCACATCGTCGGCCATGGCCGCGATACCGGCGTCGTCGGCGAACTTAAGCGTGGAGGCCACATATCCCGACGCGGCGTTTATCCTGACGGCCGAAGTGGCGGCCTCGTCGTAAAGCGACCTATAAGCCGATGCGGCCTGTTCGAAGCGCTCGGCCTTGTAACACATCGACGACAGACGGTCGAGCACACGCTCCGAATACTGGGTGTGGCCCTGCGAAGCCAGCTCCGACAGCGAGTTTATGGCATCCTCGTCGCGGCCGTCGCGGATATGACAGTCGCTGAGGAAGAAGAGCGCGTCGTTGCGGTAGTAACCGTTGGGATAGTGCGACAGATAGGCCGTGAAGCTGGCCGAAGCCTCCGAGGTCTTGTTGTCGAGGTAGAGCTTCTGCGCCGCGGCGTACGACATCGAGTCGCGCGTCATCTGGCTGACATTTCCCTCCAGCCCCATCTTCTGCGCATAGTCGAAGTAGGCGTCGGCATCGCCCTGCGCGATGTAGATCTCGCGTATTCCCTGCATGGCGCTTTTCGACTGCGCCGACTGCGGCGCCGCCTTGACAACCATATCGTAATACTTCAGCGCCTTGTCCTTCTGACCCAGATTCATGTAGGCCAGACCCAGATCCGACAGCGCCTGCGAATGGTATCGCGAATTGGGATACTGCACGATGAAGTTCTCCAGAATCTTCACACCGTTGGCATACTGCTCGTCGGCTATATAGGTGCGGCCCAGCTCGTAGGTGGCTGCATCGACATAGTCGCCGCGGTCGGCCTGAACGATGCGCTGAAGGTTCTCGATCTTCTGCTCGGGTTTGTTCTGCACGCCGAGCGTCACGGCCCGCTGATACTGGGCGTAATACTTCTCGGCCGTGCCTATGGCTATGGCATTGTCGTAACACTCGACGGCTTCGGCAAACCGGCGGGCCGAGTAATAGGCGTCGCCGCGACGGTTGAATGCGTCGGCACGGTAGGAGTCGCGGCGCGTATGCAGCGCGAGGAACTTGGCGAAGGCATCCGAAGCCGCCTCCAGTTCACCGTTGTTGAAATAGCAGTAACCTATATTGTACTGAGCCATGGCGTACTCGGCACCGCCGCGCGGCGCGCGCGCCATGAAACTGCGGTAACGCTGCAATGCCTGACCGCTGTCGCCCTTGGCATAGGCTATCTCACCCAGCCAGAACGAGGCCAGAGCATTGTACTTGGCATTGAGTCCCACGCCCAGCGATTCGGCGAGCGAGTTCCCGGCCTCGTCGAGATCGCCGGCCGAGTAGGCCTCCAGACCGTTGAAGTAGGCTATCTTCTGTAACGCCTGCATGGCATCGTTATCGGGATTGGGCATGCTCTTTATCGCATCGTAGGCCTCGGCATAGTTGTGCGAGTTGTAGTAGGCTGCGATGAGCAGCGTGCGTGCCTCGGCCACACGCGGCGACGAGGGGTAAAGCTCTATATAGCGGCTCAGCACGTTTATGGCCTCGTTGAACACGCCGCCGCCCAGTTCATACTGCAACTTGCCGTAGTTGAACAGCGCGTCCTCGGCGATGTCGCGGTCGAACACGGCGCTCGAAGCCATGGCGAACGAGCGCATGGCATCGGCCTTGTTGCCCGAACGCAGGTAACAGTCGGCCAGATGGTACGAGGCGTTCTGCGTCAGCATGTCGTCGGCACCGCACGCCTGCCGCAGATAGTCGGCAGCCTCGGCATAGAGCGTCTGACGGTAGAGCGAATAACCCATGATGTAGTTCTCGACACGCTTCATCGCGCCGCCCGAGCCCTTGTACGCGTTCATGTACTTAACGGCCGCGGGATAGTCGCCCAGCTGGAACCACGACTCGGCCATCATGCGCCGTATCTGCACAGCCTGTTCGTCGGTGGTACGGCTGATCAGCGCGTCGCCCTTGTCGACAACCGTGCGGTAGTCGCCGCTCTTGAAGTCGATCTGCAACAGATAGTAAGGCATCAGGTCGCGATACAGAGGGCTCTTCGTCAGCGCCTCAAAACCGTTGCGGGCACGCTCGTAATCACCGCGGGCGTAGGCCATGTAGGATTTGTAGTAGGTGGCGTGGTCGGCGTAATCGCTGCCCTGCCTTATACGGCCGAAATAACGTTCGGCGGCATCGAAATCGCCACGCATGAAGGTCATGTAACCCATGCGCAGATCGTACTTGTCCTTGCCGAGCGGATCCAGACTCTCGTAATGCACCTTGGCCAGTTCGGCCTCAGCACGCTCCACATCGTCCTCCATGCAGTAGTAGACGCCCAGCGCGAACTGCACGTCGTTGGCATACGACGATCCGTGATATTCGGCGAGGAACCGCCTCAGACGCCCCTCGACATCCTTCATCTTCAGTTCGGCATCGCACAGGGCCAGATAGTAGTCGATACGCTCGATCTTCAGACGATCGGTCACGTGCGACAACGATTCGCGAATGTTTCTGAATTCGGCACGCGCCTCGGCCCAGTGACCGAAATTGTAGAGCGAGATGCCGCGCTCGATGCCCGCATCGACCGACGGAGCCTGCGCATATACCGCCGCGCCACCGCCTGAGAACAGCAACAGCGCCAATATCAACGTTTTCGACAATCCGGGCATAAAGCCGAACACAGTCCGGACAATGCCGGAACGAGAAAACGTCTGTTGACAAACGAACATTTTTTTCCGCATAAACTTCATTTCAGGTTATACACCTACAAAGATAGGTATTTCAGAGTAAATTACACAACAAAGGAACGATTATTGTCACGCATTCAACCTGACGACACGCCGGCAGACGGTTAATGCCGGCCCTGTCGCCGCTTGACAAACATAATATTCCAAAACTATGAACGACACACAAAAAGTCACCGTGAAACTGGCCGGTTCGGGCAAATTCGAACTCACGGGCGGAATCAAGACCGACGATCTGAATCCCAAGGCACTCATACTGTGCGCCGCGGCCAAATGCGCCGGATTCACGGTAATGAGCCTGCTGAAAAAGGAGAACATCACTCCCAAATCGCTCGAAATCACCGTCGAGGGCGTACTCGACACCCCCACGCTCCAGCCCGGAAGCCATTTCCGCAGTTTCAACGTCGCATACAATCTCGAATGCAACACCATCGCCGAACAGACCGTGGCGAGCGATGCGGTGAAAATGACACAGGAGAAATATTGCGGCACCATCGACATGTTGCGCAAGATAGCACCCGTAGCGCACGAGATAGCCGTGGTCAGCACCGAATCAGCAAACGCGTAAGCCGCCTGTCATTCCGCAAAAAAGTACTGCCCGAATTGTCGGGCAGTACTTTTTTGCAACCGTATACTGTCTTCTCTCACCGTTCCGACGCAGTGATGCGTTCGTAGGCCGACACGGCCACCGCATAGTTGAAACGCGCCGTGATGGCATTGGTGTATATCTGCAGCCAGCTTATCTGCGCCTGCAACACATCGAGTACCGTAGCCTGTCCCTCGCTGTAAGAATAGGTGCTTATCGACAGGTTCTCGCCTGCGATCTTCAGATTGTGCAGCGACGACTGCATCTGCGAATAACTGCTTGTAAGCGCACTCCACCCGTCGGCCTCCTCGCGTGCCGCATCGTCGTATGCCTGTCCGCGCTGATTCATGCCGCGGCGCACGGCGGCCGCAGCCGCAGCAACGGCATGACGTCGTTCGCCCCAATGGAATATCGGGACATTGATTCCGACGGTAACGGCGGCATCGAGATAGGTGCGGCCCGACGCGTTGGGCGTATACGTCTGCCACGAACCTCCCACACCGGCAATCACATGCGGATTGTATGAGGCACGGGTGACACCGACGCCGTATTCGGCCGAACGCACCGCCGCCTCGGCAGCCAGAAGATCGGGACGGCGCGCAGCCATCTCGCCCAACGACGCGCGTCCGGGCATATCGATCGAATCGACAATCGACTGCGACAGCTCCACCGGCACGTCGCCCGTCTCACCGCGCAGGATGTTGAACGCATGCAGCGCCTCGTCATAGTTGCGGCGGGCCGTGATACGGTCGAACTCGGCCTCGCTCATACGTGTCTCCACCTGCAGCAGATCGCTCTTGGCGATATATCCTTCGGCGAACCGCCGCTCGACAACCCGGTACAGCGACTCGACAATGGATGCATATTCGTCGGCCGCCGACAGAAACAGCTGCATGGCCGACACGTTCCAGTAGGCGAAGTCGGCCAGATAGCGCACATAGAGCCGTGTATGCTCCTCGTCGAACAGAGCGGCATCGTAGTCGCTCAGCGCCTGACGGTAGGCCGCCCTCACGCCTCCGCCGCCATAGACGGTCTGCTCGATCTGCGGTTGCAGCGCGAAGTTCCACAACTCGATGCCGGCCATGCGATGGAATGTCTTGGCGAAAGTGCCCGAAGCCGACACGCGGGGAAGAAAATCGGTCCTCACGCGCCGCATGTTCCCGTAGCTGCGGTCGGCCTCGGCCGACGCATCGCGCACCTGCCAGCTGTAACCGGCCACGCTGTCGCGGTATGCCGAAAGACTTATCTGCGCCTCGGTGCGGACCGCCGCACACGCCAGCACCGCCGACAAAAAAACGAACCTCAACATGTCACATCGGTTTTTTAACGTTATAGAATATGCAGTACACCGCCGGCAGCACCACCATCGTAAGCACCGTCGCCACGAGCAGGCCGCCCATCACGGTCGAGGCCATGCTGGCGAACAACGAGTCGAACAGCAGCGGTATGAGCGCCAGAATGGTGGTCACCGAAGCCACGCACACCGGAACGAGACGGCCGCGGGCGGCTCTCACCACAGCGTCGTATGGTTCGGCGCCGTCGCCGCGCAGATCGTTTATCGACGACACGAGTATCACGGCATTCTTCACATTCATGCCCACAAGCCCAAGCAGGCCCAGCAGCGAGAAGAAGTTGAACTGATTGCCCGTCACGAGCAGTCCCGCCACCACGCCTATGAATATGAGCGGAGTCATCAGAAGTATGACGGCCGGATCGCGGTAATTGCCGAAAAGCAACAGCAGTACGATAAATATGAGCACCAGCGCCAGAGGCATGTTCCGGCCCAGAGCGTCGTTCGACTCGGCCTGC
>CAZFIN010000031.1:0-20339 GCA_964519525.1 uncultured Alistipes sp.
CAATAAAGAAATGTATGTCGCAGGTTCCACCTATTGGAACATCGCCTATGGACGTCTGCCCGGTGAAGCCATGAAAGACGAGGAAGGCGTCGCCAACATGAAAAACCTCGGACAAAATATCGCATGGATTCTGAACAAAATAAAATAGATGTATCCACCAAATATATAAACAAAAACAAGTATTTGGCATGAAAGAACAAAGCAAAAAGTCTTCTCTTTTTTGGTAGTGCAACCTCCAAAAACGGGAAATCACAAAAAAATGCTTCTGTTCCTGTTTTGTTTCTTTATTTCAAGAATTGCTCATGTAAAACACTTGTTTATAACACATACCATATATTCAGGTTGTGCATAGAATATAAAGTTCTGCAAATGTTTGCAGGACTTTATTGTTATCGCTTCTTCCCGTTGTTCTTCTTACTATCCCAAGGCAGATCGGAGTTTGAGCCGCCGGCCCCTGTGCCGACACGGGTTTGTGCAGGGCCGCCGGTGGCAAGGATAAAGGCTGCGCCCAGCAGGTCAGTTTGCGACTCACTTACCTGCTCCTGCGGCTCGAAGATATCATTGATAAGTTCGTAGACCGTTGTCTCACCTTTGAGGTAGTCCTGCCAGACTGGGTTAATCGAGTCGATGTACTCCCGCGCATCGTATTTCTCACCTTGGACATCCGTCCAAATGTGAATACTCGGCATCGACGCTCCAAGATTGGAAATATTGAAATGCTCCAAATCCGCACCCGACGAAAGCCGATAACGTTGCGGATTGGCTTTACGGTCGAGTTCAGCAATACACTGTGATTGCTGTTCTATCCGGGCATCTTTTGCGTCAAGTGTTTTGCGCAAGGCCTCCGCCTCCTTGATGGTCTTGTCTATCTCTGCCTGATAACTGTTCCGGAGTCTCGCCAGTTCCTGCTTGTGGTGTTGTGCAGTGGTAGCGCGTTCCGCATTTAACTGCTTTATCTATTCTTTGAGTTTCGCTATCTGCTCGTCTTTGGCTGTGAGATCCTTCTTCGCTTTGGCGAGGTCGCCTTTACCGAACAGCGAAAGTATGACACTTCGCCCTTCGTTGGCTTTCTCCACTTCGGCATTCAGTCGAGCAATGTCGTTTTCGTATTGCAACATCTGCTGCCGATATAGTATTCCCCATTGGACTTGTGCTTAGCCATGCCTACAATATCGCGCTGTAAATGACTTTTTGTATTACTGCTGTTGAGCATTAGATTTGACCTATTTTTAAGAGAATGTACTCTAAATGTTGGCCTCATAGTTTATGCAGAATGCATGCGTTGTTTGAATAGAGAGATAAGTTAAAGTTTTTCCGTATATTATGAAATATTTATTACTTTTGTACATAATTTAATGTGTGCAGATATATGGTGCCTAAATTTGAAGATTTCTTTTTGCCGTGTCTAATATGTTTGTCTGATGGGAAAATATACACGCAGGAAGTGCTAAGAAAATATGTTGTCGACTATTTTCACCTCTCTGATCAGATGTTAGTGCATTGATTAAAAGTGGTAGAAAGACGCAGGTTGCAGACAGAGTAGCATGGACTATGTCCTATTTTATGCAGGCCGGCTTAATTGATACTCCAAAACGAGGCAACTATAGAATCAACAAATTGGGTAAACGTTTTCTCTTGGAGCATGAAAACGGATTCAATAAGAACGATTTGTTGCAGATACCTTCTTTCGCGAACTTTGCGACAAGAAAAGATGGCGATGTTAGAAATAATATTCCACCGAAACATTCAAATACCGTTCAAAAAGAAGATACTCCGACAGACATCATTGCTGACGCATATAGTCAAATCAACAACTCGCTTGCGCAAGATTTACTATCTAAAGTGTTGGAATTGTCCCCTGTGTTTTTTGAAAGATTAGTCGTAGAGCTTTTAGTCAAAATGGGATATGGCGGTAGCTTTGAGGATGCAGCGAGCGTTACTCAATATTCGCGAGATGATGGAGTGGACGGTGTTATCAAAGAAGATAAGCTCAGATTCGATACTATTTATATTCAGGCGAAGCGTTATGACAGAACTAACGTAGTTGGGAGTAAAGATATTCGAGATTTTATAGGTGCACTAAATATTAAACACGCATCAAAAGGTGTTTTCATAACGACTTCAACATTTTCAGACAACGCCAAGAAAAATGTCCGGACAATTGATCCCAAAATTGTATTGATCGATGGAGAACAATTGTGCAAATATATGATAGAATACAATCTTGGTGTCAGTACACGGCAAGTATACGAGATTAAACAATTGGATAATGATTATTTCACAGAAGAATAATCGAGATTCTACTAAACAAACTGGACATTTGAACAAGTAACCATACATGTTAATCAGTTACATTGTTACTTCACTTTGGGTATCTTGTTTTATGATATCTATACTTCGGGGTTGATATCTAAACTTCGCAGAGGTAATGAAATTTGTCCAAACAAACCCCGATTTCTCCTCCAAAAAATGTATTTTATCCAAACAAACCACGCCATTTATGGCGGTCAAACGCCACTGTTCAAACAAACTAAATCCCCGCTAATCTATCTGATTAACAGGGATTTAATAACTATTTTGCGCTTAAAAACGCATCAATATTCCTCCTCGTTGAAGAAGAAGTCGTCTTTCGAGGGGTAGTCGGGCCAAATATCTTCTATCGACTCATAGATGTCGCCCTCATCTTCGATCTCCTGAAGATTCTCAAGAACCTCCAGCGGCGCGCCCGAGCGGATTGCGTAGTCGATCAATTCCTCTTTAGTTGCCGGCCATGGGGCATCCTCCAATTTCGATGCTAACTCTAAAGTCCAGTACATAATGTTCGTAGTTTTTGCGTTTATGTTGCATTTCAAGGCCCGGAAAGACTCCGCCCCCAAAAGGCTGATATCAGTCGCAAATATATAAAAAAATCATTAAATGCAAATATTTTATCCTACAATCTTGCGGCAGGCCATGTCAAATGCCCTGCAAACGTCTTTCCGCGAGCCTGTTCGACGATTTTGCGACATGCCGTTCAAGCGCCACACGGCACCCGCTCAGCACCGATTTCAGGCGGCGGCAGGCAAGGTTGCGTCCCGGAAAATGCACCGTGCCGTTCAGGCCTCCGGCAGACCGGCCATCCGGCCGGTACCGGCCTCAACGGCGCCCGGCCCGATCAGGCAGCGCACCGGACGATCAGTCGTACCGATACGGAATCACGGAATCCACAGAATCTCCTCCACTCCCAGCCGTTCGGCAAGTGTGCGTCCGAGAAGATAGAAATAGTCGGAAAGACGGTTCAGATACACCACGGCACCGGCATCTATCTCATGCTTCTGGGCGGCACGTATGGCCGCACGTTCGGCACGGCGGCATACTGTCCGACAAACGTGACACAGCGACACCCGCTCGTCACCGCCCGGCACGGTGAACTTGGTTATCGCCGGCAGACGCTCCTGCATATGGTCTATGGCCTGCTCGAGCCCGGCGACGGCATCGTCTTTCAGCGGCGACACCTTACCGGCACCGCCCTCGCCTACCGCAAGCAGAGCCTCGACGGTCATCAGCTGCGACTCCGCACGCCTCAGCATGCCAGCATAACCGGCAAACCTGTCGTCGCCGCAAAGTTTGTCGGCCAGCAACGCCACGAAAGCCGTCAGTTCGTCGACCGTACCGTATGCCTCCACACGCTCATCGGTCTTGTATACCCGCTCGCCGCCTATAAGCGACGTGAGCCCCTTGTCACCACCTTTCGTATATACTTTCATAACATTGTCATTATTTGATCGGCCGCAACCTCCGGCCGCATTCACAACCTGAACGTCTGTTTGGGAAGATAGTTGTTGAACAGCAACAGATACCCGCGGTTATCCACGCTGGTGCAGCCGTGTCCGGCCACTATGGCGCGGCACGCCTCGTCGCGCTGTCTGTCGAGCCACGGCGAAACGATACACAATACGGCTCCGTCGGCAGCCGCTTTGCGGGCCATAGCACCGAGCCGTCCGGCGGGCACCGCCGCGGTGGCTATCATCATGTCGCAACGGTCGGCAACATCGGGATCGCAATCTATGCCGAAAGTGACGTAACCGCAATGCGTCATAAGGTTCTGCAGCTGCACGGCCCGTTTCCTCGGCACGCCGCAATCCAGAAGCGCATCATAAAGCGCCCGCTGGTCGGAGATGAGGGCCGAACGCATGAAGACCTGACGGACGATGGAATACACGAAGGGCGAATGCACTCCGTGACCGCGGAAATACCGCGCGCGTCTGAGATCGGACGGCAGGTTGCGCAACCGGTACAGACGTCTCTTGATCGTTCTTCCCGAAACCTTCATCGCCGTCTATTTTTTCAGCTGTCCGGCCAGACGTCCGGTCGAGAAAGCTATCTGCATGTTGTAGCCGCCGGTATTGGCATCCAGATCGAGCACCTCGCCGGCAAAATAGAGTCCCTTCACCTTCAGCGACTCCATCGTATAGCGGTTCACCTCGTCGCACCTCACTCCGCCGGCCGTCACCACGGCATACTCGAACGGAGCGTAGTCGGTTATGGGGAACACCATGCCTTTCAGCACCTTGACGAGGCGGTTTATCTCGGCGTCGGTCACCTTGCGTATATAGCTCTTCGAGTGTACATCCAGTTCGCGCGCTACGGGCACCACCATGTGTTTCGGCACGAGCTTGCGCAACAACTCCGAGAAAAACTCCTCGGGCTGCATCTCGGCCGTCTCGCGTTTTATGCGGTCGAAAAGCATCTCCTCGGTGAGTGCGGGTTTAATGTCGAGAACGATCTTCACCTTGCGCTCCTCGATGAGCGCATCGACAGCATCGCGGCTCAGACGCAGCGCCACTGCGCCCTCGATGCCGCGCTCCGAGAAACCTATCTCGCCGAACTCCTCGCGCACCGTCTCGCCGTCGACCACTAACCGCGCACATACGTTCTTCAGCAGCAGGCCGTCGAGGAACTTGCGTTGCGGATGCGACGTGCGCAGAGGCGTCAGCGACGGACGCACCGCCTCGACGGAGTGGCCCAGCCTGTCGGCGAAGACATACCCGTCGCCCGTCGATCCGGTCGCCGGATAGCTCACGCCTCCGGTAGCCACTATCACGTTGGGGGCCTCCTCCTTGCGTTCGAAACCGCGCTTGTTTACATACGTCACACCGTAAACGCGCCCGTTCATGGTCAGTATGTCGCTGACCCGCGTGTCGTACATGATCTGCACGCCGTTGTCGGTGCAGTAATCCACAAGGGCGTTGGCTACATCCCACGCCTTGCCGCTGCGGGGGAACACACGCTGTCCGCGCTCGATGTCGAGCTTCACGCCGAGACGCTCGAACAGACGTATGGCGGCCTTGTTGTTGAATTCGGCGAACGCCACATCGAAAAAGTCGGCGTTCGTGCGTATCGCCTCGCGGAACTCCTCGGGCGGACGGGCATTGGTCAGATTGCACCTGCCCTTGCCCGATATGCGGATCTTGCGGCCGGCCTTCTCCATCTTCTCCATCAGCAGCACCTGCCGGCCGTTGCGGGCCGCAGTAGCCGCCGCCATCAGACCTGCCGCACCGGCGCCTATAACTATAACGTCGTACATCGTATCTCAATTTTCCTGCAAAGATAATGAAAGGCGAGTGCAGAGACAAATTTATTTGAATATGCCGAGCCGCATCTTATCTAAACGGGAGTCCGCCTCCCGTAAAGTAATGAAAGGCGAGTGCGGAGACAAATAAAAATCGAGGCGCCGACGGTCCGATTAGGCTGTTTCGGATAAAATACCTACCTTTACGAGGTAAATCGACAACATGACGAAGCTATGACGAAACTGACATATCCCACCTGCGGAACCTGCTCGCGGGCAATAGACATAGAACTCGACGGCGATACCGTACGCCGCGTGGAGTTCATCGGCGGATGCCACGGCAACACGCAGGGCATAGCGGCGCTTGTCGCAGGCATGCCCGCCGACGAGGTGATCGCCCGGCTGGAAGGTATCGACTGCCACGGCAATGGCACCTCGTGTCCCGACCAGCTGGCGCAGGCGCTGCGCAGTATGAAAGACAACATGTAACCGGTCACGGTCCATGAACACGAACGACATACCTAAACGGCCGAATCACGAACGATGCCGCCAACCGGCCGGTAAAAAACGAAGCAGTACAAACCGCCGATTTTAAATTAACGACACATGGATGTCACACGATGGAAAACAGGCGACGTGCGCGAGGTGGCGGGTCCCGACGAGGAACCGCTGTATGCACGCGTCGTCTATCGCGACGACGATTTCATAGTCGAGCAACTGTCGCGCTACGACTGGACCTTTTCGGCAGCCATGCTACGCAGCCTGATTCCCGGATTCGCCGTCGAGGGCGCACCCGACGACGTGCTGTGTTTCGAACTGTGGATGCGTCCGCGCGAGAAGGATCTGAAGGGGTTCTACGCCGAGGTGTTCGACCGCAGCGGGTATCTGGCCGTGGCACCACCCTACTTCTGGCCCGACGAAGCCGCCGAGGCCACAGGCCGCCCGCGTATGGAATACGGTACGGCCGCCGACATCGACGCACTGGCCGGCATAGCCGGATGCGGCGGCGACAGCGCCGGACGACAACGATGAATTAAGAAATACATATCATGAAAAAGATAATCAACCCGTGGCGCGGCATGGAGCGCTACCGCTGTTTCGGCTGCGACCCGCACAACGAACGGGGACTGCGCATGGAGTTCTACGAGGATGGCGACCTGATAGTAAGCCGCTGGCGGCCGCGCCCCGAGTTTCAGGGCTGGGTCGACACGCTGCACGGCGGCATACAGGCCACGCTGGCCGACGAGATCAGCAGCTGGGTGGTGTTCCGCAAGTTCCAGACCAGCGGCGTCACCTCGCGCATGGAGGTGCGCTATCTGCGCCCGATACACACCACCGACGACCACATAGAACTTCGGGCGTCGGTGGTGCAGCAGCGCCGCAACATGGTCGACATCGAGGTAGGGATATTCGACTCCGCCGGCATGCTGTGCACCCGCGCGCTGTGCGTCTACTACCTGTTTTCCAAAGAAAAGGCGCACGACGAATTCCACTTCTGCGACTGCGGCGTGGAGGAGTGCGAGGCGGACAGCAGGCCGTGTCCCGATCCGGCTTCGTGATGTTTCCCGTCACACCGCACCGACGATGCAGCACATATTTGGAAAATAATGACTATATTTGCATATCAATCGCAAACACGATAAATTGAAATGAAGAAATTAGACAATCCTGCAATCCTCGTCGTTGACATGCTCAACGACTTCGTCACCGGCGCACTGGCCTGCGACCGCGGCAAGGCGATAGTTCCCGCTACGGCAGAACTTCTGGATGCGGCGCGCGACGCCGGCATTCCCGTCATTTTCTGCAACGACGCACACCGGGCCGGCATCGACCGCGAACTGAAGCTCTGGGGCGACCACGCTATCGCCGGCACCAAAGGTGCCGAGGTGATTCCCGAACTCAAGCTCTCGGACAAGGACTATGTGGTTCCCAAGCGCCGTTACAGCGGATTTTTCCAGACCGATCTGGACATTCTGCTCAAGGAGCTCGGCGTGAAGACCGTAATCATGACCGGCCTGCACGCCCACATGTGTGTACGCCACACCTCGGCCGACGCCTACTGCCTCGGTTACGACGTCGTCGTCGCCAAGCAGGCCACCGACTCGTTCACCGAGGAGGATTACCTCTCGGGGCTGGCATACCTCAAGACGTGCTACGGCGCCGACGCATACACCAACGAGGAGCTCATCGGCAGTTTCAAATAACCGCCGGTGCGGACCGGATATTCCGGAACAAACTCCCGAGCGAAGGTTCGTTTCGCGACAACCGTCATTTACCTCGGCATAGCCTGACTTCGTTATGGACTATGCCGAGGTTTATCGAAAACGTCCGTTTTTCAACAGTCGTTTTCCTGCCTCGGCATAGCCCGAACCGCAACAGAATTAAAACCAAAACCCGACAACCAACCATGAAAAAACTACTTCTCGGCACAATATGCTCGACAATGCTGTTCGCATGTGCCGTTCACGCTCAGGACAAGAGTGCGACCGAACGAAGCGCATTCTGGGGCGACGCCGACAAATATCTGCACAAGCAGGCGTTCATCATGTTCGACATCGTAGACAACACTCTTACCGACAATCCGCCGGTGGAGGGCGTATCGCCCATACGCAAGCTCGCCCTGCACACTCTGGATGCGCTGGTGCACGAAACCCGCTACGACAACTCGGAGCCGCTGCTCGGGTTCATCGACTCGCGCGTCGGCAAGACGCTGGCCGACATGGACACACCAGTCAAAAAGGGAATCCGGCTGCACAAGATCTATAACGACGGATTCGTGGCCCGCACCAAATCGGCCACAATAGCATTCGATGTGGTACGCGGATCGTGCAAGGGAAAGACCCTCATATCGGATGAGGCCATACGGAAGATAGTCGACCGCTGCGACGTGCTGTTCATCACCCACAATCACGGCGACCACGGCGACCGTGCCGTGGTGACGATGTTCCTCGATGCCGGGAAACCGGTCATCGCCCCCACCGAGTTCTGGCCCGACAACGACCGCATACGCCACATCCGCGAGGAGCGCGTGATAGACTGCGAGGTGGAACTGGCCAAAAGCAAGCTGCACGTAAAGATACTGCCCGGCCATCAGGGCGACATGATGAACAACATCTATGTGGTGACCACCGAGGACAACAAAACGATAGCACACTCGGGCGACCAGTACAACGCCGAAGACATGGAGTGGATCGTGGACATAAGCAAACAGCTCCCCCGCATCGACGTGCTCACCATAAACTGCTGGACCCACCGCATGAACGATCTGGTGAACGGCTTCGCACCCAAAATGACCGTCACCGGACATGAGAACGAGATGGGCCACACCATCGACCACCGCGAGGCCTTCTGGCTCACATTCCAGAAACTCGAAAAGCTCGACCGCAAATACACCGTCATGGGCTGGGGCGAATGCCTCGGACTGTAAATGACTCACGACCGAATGCAAACGGTCCCCGCAGGGCAGATGCCTGCGGGGACCGTTTGCATTTCACGCAACCCTACTCCTCGGGCGAGAACATGGGATCCCATGCCGGCAGCAGCGTAGGTTTCTGATCGAGCATCTTCAGCACGTCGGCCGGAACATACTTCTTCTCGACCACCACGCGGAACATGTACTCGTTAAACCACTCGTCGGTCATTATCAGACAGCCCTGATAACCCGACGAGGCGCCCCAGCTGTTCTCGACCATCCACTTTTTCGGATTTCCGGCCTCGTCCAGATCGACGGCTATAAGCGTCATGGCATGCGACGAACCGCTGGTGAAGGTCTGAATGCGCTGGCGCTTGTCCATAGGGAACGAGGTGCCGAACAGCGATTCGTAGTCGAAATTGGCCAGATCGAGCGTACCCTTGGCGCGGTCCATGAACTTGCCCACGTCGCACGAGAAATACATGGCCGTGTTGTCCTTGATCGAAGCTATGGCCAGCTCCTTCACACGCTCGATGGGCAGGTTGAGATAGAGCCAGTTCTCGCCGTCGTAGACATGGCGGTCGTACTCGATCTCGTACACCTTGCCGTACTCGCGCGAAGGATCGTTCATTATCATCACATAGTTGTTCTCCAGATCCTCGCCTATGTACTGGTCATAGAAACCCTTTGGCGTGTAGCGCGCCGTCGAGACGGCATTGCCCGACTTGTCGTAGCGCGTCCACTCGAACTCGGTAGGCGGCACTCCGAGGCACTCGACCAGAATGCGGTATATCTCGGTGAGCATCTCGGTCTTGCGCTGCTCGGCAGCCGCAGGCTTCGTTTCGCGCAGTTCCAGCGCATATTCGCGCAGCTTCTGCTTCAGTATCGAGGTCATGCCGCTGGTGTTCTCGCTCTGATAGGTTTCGGGCATAGCCGACTTGGGCACCACACCGTACTTCATGATCAGATTCGACACTCCCGTGAACTGGCCGCCGTCGCCGATGGGATTCTTCATCAGCCAGTCGACCTTGCGGTCGTCGATCGCCAGCGAGCGCGTGTCGATCACGGCCTGCAGAAACAGATTCGACTTCTCCAGCAGATCGTAGAACGAACAGTAGTTCTGCGAGAATTCGAATTCAGGCAGGTCGTACTTCTGTATCATCTTCGAACGCAGCACGTTCAGGCCCGTGAATAGCCAGCAGCGGCCCGACGACTTCTGGTTGGTTATGCCGCGCGTGGTCACACGGTGCGAGAAATGGGTGTCGCACATGGCCAGATTCTCGGAATTAACGGCCAGTGCGGCGATAGAGTTCGACGCCAAGGCGTTCTTCACGGCCTTCTGTTCCGGCGTGGCGGCGTAGCCCTGACGTATGCGGTCCAGCATCTGCTCGCTGATACCTCCACTGTTTTGTGCCGAAGCACCAAATGCGCCGGCAAGCAGCATGACGGCGCAGATTACGGTTTTCTTCATAGTGATATTTTCGGTTATAAGTTTCACTCTTTCCGCGAAGATAGTCATTTTTACGGTTATTCGCAAAATTAGCGCCGTCTTCGCTATTCACAAAGCAGTTTCTCGAACGCGAGCCGCCGGCTCTCGATCACCACATCGCCGCAATAGGCGAATCCCATCCTGCGCACGAGACGCTGCATTATCACGTTGTCGGGATGAGTGTCGATCCTCAGGCTCGCCATCCTGCCGCGTACAAACTCCTCGGCACGGCGCATGAACTCCGTGCCGCACCCGCGGCCCAGAAACGGTCCGGCCACACACAGCCGGTGAATGACGGCATAGGGACCATCCGACCGCCACCCGCCCCCGACAATATCGTCGTAGGCCGGTTCGCCCGTAAAGATCACCGCGCCATAGGCCGCCACGACTTCGCCGTCGCACAGCACCATGCCCACTCCTGCCGCCACGTCGGCCTCGACCGTCGCGCGATTGGGATAACCGCGCTGCCACTGGTCGACACCCTGCATGCGCAGACGCGCGCTGCCGCCGCTCAATATATCAGCTATTCCGTCGATCTGCCGACATCCGGCCTTACGAAACTCCATAACAAAAAACGATTATCGAGGGGTAAAGTTAATGAATAAATCCGAAGAAAGGCCGCCCGCCGCCGAAAAGAAAAAGCTGCATCCGGATTAAAGCTGTTCGGGGTATCCGCGGGGAGGCTACGGCTCGCGCGGTCCGCGCGACCGCAATAAATATGATAATTCCAAAAAGAAAAGAGGCCATGAAGCCTCCTTTTCTTCGGTTGAGCTACCAAGACTCGAACTTGGAATAACAGAACCAAAATCTGCTGTGTTGCCATTACACCATAGCTCAATCATTTGCTCGTAAGCGCCACAAAAGTAATGCAAAAAAATCAATACGCAAAATTTTGCTGCAACTATTTGGCACGGCGGCAACACCCCGGCCCGCACTGCCGCGCGGATGCCGGAACACGCATCGTGCGGACATCGCAGTGCGCCGCAGACGGCCGTCGGACCGGACAACCGCACATCAGAACATCAGCCCGACACGGAGGTTGGCGGCCGCGTTCACACGATCGCCTATGTAGTATCCGTTCAGCGCCACGCCGAGAAACAGACTGCTCATCGACATGAAGTCCCAGCCCACGGCCACCGACGCCGCCACACCCTTGTGCTTCAGATAGCTGTGCAGCTCCGCCCCCGCCGTCATGCGGTCCTTGTCCTCCTCGTTGGCGCCATACCCCACAACTCCAGTGAGATATATGGCCGAACGTCCCGTCGCATTGCGGTACAGATCCATACCCGCACCGATGCCGGTCATCCACTCGTTCACCTCGTTGCCCAGCCTCGTCGCATGCTCCGCTCCGTCCCGTTCATAGCCGACCATGCGGCCGCCGGAGTAGAATCCGCCGTGCGCCAGAAACGCACCGTAGAACGCATCGCCGAAGTAATAACGGATGTTGAAATTTATGTTGCATCCCGACTGGCGATAGGTCTTCGAGAACACTTCGTAACCGGTTTCCACAGCGGAATAGAAACTGTATTTCGGCGAATCGCTCTCCTGCGCCGAAACGGCGGTCACCGACGCCACGGTCGCCGCCAGCACCGCAAACAGTCTGCGCAGCATGCCGCTAACGGTTGACGGGTGCATACTTGTCGGCAACGGTCTCGAAGTCGTCGGCCTTGACTTCGCCGCTCTCCATCTTCTCGCACAGAACGGGATCGTCGATCAGATACTCCAGAAAACGCTCGCGGAATCTCTTCTCCTTCCAGTTGCTCGACCCGACATACTCCATCGCATCGCCCCCGGCCTTCATGGCCACGTACTGTATTCCGTAGCTGCGGTCGTAGGTAATCACCAGCGCACCGCCCTTCTTGTCCACGCCGTAGCTCTTGCCGAAGCCGCAGATCAGCAGATTGTCGCCCGAGGCCTCTATGCTCATCCACACCGCCTTCATGTCGCGGCTGCGGGTGGTTCCGCGCCACTTGTACGGATATTTATAAGGACTGTATATCAGCGCGTTCTTGCGGTCGGGATAATCCTTGCGCCACAGATACAGCACCGCTATGTCGCTGCCGGCTATCTTATGGCGGCCCTTGTCCGACTTGATGGTCACCTTCTTCGTGCCGCTGGCAAAATTGCCGCCGTGGATACGGCCCTCGACCATCGTTCCGTCGTTGAGTTCGGCGGCAGCCTCATAGACTGTGGTAGCATCCCTGATGACAGCCACAGCCGTGCACGACGACAGACAAACACATACGGCAACGGCAAAAATAAAACTGCGAAATTGTTTCATATTGAATCGAATTAATTATTTTTGTACAAAAATACCCCCCCCCTCATAAAAATATCATTAACCTGGGTTAAGTTTTTAATGGACCTGACAAATACATACGCCGAAAAGCCGGATTACACACCACTCAAGACTTTCTGCCTTGAGTGCGGCGAAAGGCACGAGTACGGGAAACGCGAATTTCTATGCCGCGCGGGCGACAGAACGATGCAGCTGGGATACATAGTCACCGGCGGCGTGCACTACGTATGCACCGATGCCGGCGGCACCATGCACACCATAGGATTTCGGTTCGAGGACGATTTCGCCGCCGACTACTCGTCGTTCCTGCAATGCAAGACTCCGGCGGTCGACATCATGACACTGGAAAGGAGCGTCATCTACACCATAACAGGCGAACAGCTGCACGACTTCATCGAAAGCAGCGCACTGACGAAGCACCTCGCGCGCCGCATCGGCGAGCAGCTATTCATCGCCGCATACGAACGGTTGCTGGCATCCTACACCACAACGCCCGAACAGCGCTACCGTAATCTGCTCGCCGAATACAGCGACATACTGAACCGCGTGCCGATGAAGATCATAGCCTCGTTCATCGGCATAGCGCCCGAATCGCTCAGCCGCATACGGCAGCGGATAGCCGGAAAACAGGCGGGGCGCCGAACAGCGCCCCGCACACAGTAACGGCAGCCGGAGACTCACCCCAACCTGCCCATGAAACGCTCGCGGTCGACGGCGAAGCGGGTATGGCTCCCCTCGCCTATCACGCCGCACCCGTCCCACGCCTTCACGGCGAAGACCATGCGCCGGCCGTCCACCTCGACAAGTTCGGCCGAAGCCGTTATGCGTGCCCCCACGGGCGACGCCTTGACGTGCGACACCGTCATCTCCACCCCCACCGTCGTCATACCCTCGGGCAGACGGGCGGCGACGGCGTTCATGGCCGCATTCTCCATCAGCGCCACCATCGCCGGCGTTGCGAACACCGGCATATCGCCCGAGCCGAGCCGCAGGGCCGTGTTCCCGTCGGTCACCTCGGTGACGCTCTCGTATTTCAATCCCTTCTCAATCATAATTCCACTCTGTTTTTCAACTGCGATTACATAAATTCAACAAACCCGATCCGCAGCGCAGCGATCTTCTGGTCGCGTCCCACGCCGACGGATCAATCCACCTCGATCTCCAGTATTCCCGCGGCGGCATCGGCGCGCGGGGTGATGTGCAGACGCAAGGCATCGGCCTCGATCTCCTCCGACGGGTGCACCATGTTGAAGCGGTCGCCGGCCACGCCGAAACTGTCGGTCACGTACGGCCGGAACTCGTGCCACTCGCCGCCGGCACGGTACTCCATGCACCACGACACGGGCAGCTTCACACCGCCGTCGTCGTTATACCAGTACACCGACACGCTCTCCACGGGCATGCTCCGCTTCAGTGTCAGCTCCACCGTCTGCCCTTCGCCGGTATGCGGCCAGCTCGTCCAGCGCGGGATCGACGTATCGTGCGAATCGCGCGGAGTGCGTCCGTCGGCCACCGCGTACTCGTCGTCGCCCGAGTAGGTGAACGAGGCCTTCACGTCGGCCACGTTACCCACGGCCAACACCGACGATTCATGCGCCGTGGCGGCGCTGCGGGCGAACCACACGTTCATGGCTCCGTCGCCGCGGTTGTTCCACGCATAATAGGGAACGAGCGTCAGCGTCGCACGCTCCTCGCCGTCGGCCGAGACCGCGCATGCGTCGATGCTCACCGCAGGTATGCCGTCCGTCACCCCGCCGGCAAGCGGCGCGACCGAACTGCCGGCCCCGAAATCGGGGATATAATAACCCGAAACCGCATGCGCGTTGTCGACCGACTCGGCGCAGTACACCAGCGGTCCGCGCGTCACGCACACACGGTCGCTGTCGGCCTCGACACGGGCGTCGGCCACACTGTAACGCACCGGCATGGGCAGCGACAGCCGCACCTCGTCGCCGGCATGCCACTTGCGGCGCACGGGAACGAATCCGCGTTCGGCGCGGCCGCGCACACGCCGGCCGTTGACCTCGATACCGAACCGAGGGTTCAGGCCGTCGGCATAGCTGTAGAGTTCGCCCGACACGAAGCCGCGGCCGGAACACCATGCCGGAATGCGCAGCCACAGGGTGAACTCCTCGCCCTCGGCGGCCGGATCGACCACGATGCGCACCTCGCCGTCAAAAGGATACGCAGTACGCTGCCGCAACCGCACATCGCCGCCGGCAAGCGGCACCGTCACCGCACTGCCCGCGTATAGCGAACAGTAGACCTCGTCGCCCGAATACGACCATATCATGCCGGGCACCTGCGGAATCAGACGCGCCAGATTGGACGGACAGCACGCCGTGTCGAACCACGGCGAACGTCCACGGCGTCCGTGATTGAACGCCTTGCGGCCGTCGGCCGCGAGAGGATTGACGTAGAAGAATCTGTTGCCCTCGATATTCACTCCGGCAAGCACATTGTTGTACAGTGCCGCCTCGGCCACATCGGCGTATCCGGCATCGCGCGTGAGCAGGAACATGCGGTAGTTGAACATCACATTGCCCACAGCGGCGCACGTCTCGTCGTAGGTATCCTTGTTGGGCAGCTGATACGCCGGACCGAAACCCTCGATGCCCGGCACCGCGCCCAGACCGCCCGTGATGTGCATCTTGCGGTCGACTATGTCGTGCCATATCGCCTCCAGTGCCGGCATCAGCGTAGTGTCGCCCTTTTCGGCCGCGACGTCGGCCATGGCCGAATACATGTAGGCGGCACGCACCGCATGCCCCACCGCCTCGCGCTGTTCGCGCACGGGCAGGTGCTGCTGCGCATATTCCGGAGCCATCACGCCCCGCCCTTCGGGGCGGAACGTCACACCGCGTATGTCGAGGAACCGGCCCGCCATATCCAGATAGAGCGAATCGCCCGTGGTGCGGAACAGCTTCACCAGAGCCAGCTCCAGCTCCTGATGCCCGGGGGCCTGATTCACCGGCCGGCCGTCGTTATAAGCTGGATCGCCCTCGAAAAACACCCTGTTTATGTGGCGCGCGTTCTTCTCCGCCACATCGAGCCACTTGCGTTTGCCCGTGGCCTGATAATAGGCAACGGCCGCCTCGTACATATGGCCCATGTCGTAAAGCTCATGGCTGTGCAACACCCACGAATAGGGTCTGTCGCCCATGCCGCCCCCGCCGAACGGATCGCCGCGCTGCGTCTTGGACACGCCCGTGATGTGCGATTCGTAGAGATAGCCGTCCGGCTGCTGGGCCGCGGCTATGATGTCGATTATCCCGTCCATCCGCCGCTCCAGTTCGGCATCGGGCTCCACTGCGAGAAGATAGGCCGCACCCTCCATTATCTTGTACAGATCGGACGATACGTAGCGATGCACGAACGGCAGTTCGTCCTTCTCGCCGCGCAGGAATGCAGCGGTACGGCGCAGATTCTCCACCGCCGGCTCCGCCTTTTCGAGTGCGAAGGGCACCAGCGTGCGCTTCTGCGTGCGGAGCCGCGGAAGCCAGAAATCATCCTCCAGCTCGACCTGCTGAAACGGAATCTGTGTCAGCGCTCCACGGGGTTCGCCGCTGCTCCCTCCCCCGAAGCACCCTGCCAGCGCAACGGCCGCGGCCGCGCACGACAATACCTTGAAACAATTACGTCCGATCATGTCATGATTATTGTTAGTCTGCACCGCGAAGATACTGAATAATAGTTTCACTTGAGGCATTTGCCGCAAAAAATTGACGGCGGCACCGTGTCATAGCCGCTTTTTCCATATCTTTGTCCTGCGCGAAGCCATGTTTTCCGCACTAAATGCAAGACATTATGAAACAGGAGGTATTATTTCTGATTCTCGACAACTACGCCGACTGGGAGGCCGCATTTCCCGCCGCCGCGCTCAACGGCGGAGTGGCTCCCGACGGAACGGCAAGATACGTGCCCCGCACCGTGGCGCCCACGCCGGAGCCGGTACGCTCGATAGGCGGATTCCGCACCTGCCCCGACTACGACTTCGGGACGATGCCCGACCACTTTGCGGCGCTGGTGCTCGTGGGAGGTACGTCGTGGCAGTCGCCCGAGGCGGCGCCGGTGGCCGGAATGGTGCGCAAGGCGCTCGACAGAGGAATAGTCGTCGGCGCCATATGCAACGGAGCGTCGTATCTGGCCGCCCACGGGTTCCTCAACGGCGTGCGGCACACGGGCAACACCGTCGGCCAGCTCAAGGCGTGGGGAGGCGACAACTACACCAACGAGGAGGGATACGTCGAGACACAGGCCGTAGCCGACCAAGGCATAGTCACGGCAAACGGAACCGGATGTCTGGAGTTCACCCGCGAACTGCTGCATCTGCTCAAGGCCGACACCGCGGAGAGGATCGACGCATGGTACGATTTCCACCGCAACGGATTCTACCGCCGATGAAAAAAACACAGGATCTATGGAGATAAGCGAACTGCAACGAAGAGTCGACGAATGGATACGCAGTGTCGGCGTGCGCTACTTCAGCGAACTGACCAACATGGCCGTACTCACCGAGGAGGTGGGCGAACTGGCCCGCGTGATGGCGCGCCGCTACGGCGACCAGTCGTTCAAGGAGGGCGAGAAAGACAACCTCGCCGACGAGATGGCCGACGTGCTGTGGGTACTCGTGTGTCTGGCCAATCAGACCGACGTCGACCTCACCAGTGCCGTCGAGGCCAACTTCGCCAAGAAGACCGCGCGCGACGGCGAGAGACACCTAAACAACCCCAAGCTCGGCAGAAAAGAATAACGACATGCGGCAGACCCGACGGGTCTGCCGTTTTCACCGCGGCGGGGCAAGTCACGCCGTGTCATGCCTTCTTGTCCGGACGTTTGGGGAACCACCCCTTCTCCACACGCTTGCGCTGTTCGAACAGTTCGCCTATCGACCAGAACGACGAGGCGCCCCACACGGCCAGCAGCGTGGAGATCATGACATTCTCCACCATAAGCGACGCCGCGACAGTCACCGCGCCCGAAAGCGCGAACACCCACCATATCTTCACGCCGAACCAGTATTCGCCCTTGATTACCAGCGGGTGGAATATGCCTATTATCAGGAATGTAGCAACTCCTATTATAAGTCCAGTGAAATACATTTCCGTAACGATGTTTGATTTACCGAGCGGCAAATATACTACTTTCGGCAACCATATGCAACTCCGCACGACTACGCAGTTCCGCATCGGCCCCTCTGCCGCATGCCGGGTTGCGCGCCGATTCAGGCTGCGGTCACATATTCGCCCCCGGCCGAAAGACCGTCGCACGCAAATACCGTGCAGGAGCGAATAACAACGACGTCCCGGGCACTCGTGGGACGTGTCCGGGACGCAAAGTCCGTGAAATGACGTTCACCTACTCCTTTTCGCACGATACGTACACCATCGCCGGCGACTTGTCGCCCCACAGCAATATCCTTACACTGCGCAGTCTGGAGGCATTCACACTGCCGAGCAGTTTCAGCGCGGCGCCGAACGGAGCCTTGAAAGGATTGTTGTTGAGATACAGCTCCACCGAGTCGTTGCCCGCCACCGAGAACTTATCGTCGCCGACGGTGAACATCGGCGTATCGCGCAACACGTCGATCAGGCTCTTGCCCTCGAACGCCGGATGCTTCGCATCGAAATTGATCGTAAGGCTGTTGCCGCGGCACACGACACTCATGCCCGACGATTTGGCATCGGCGACATGTCCGTCCACCGGCGTGAGCGTTATATCCAGCGCGGTATCCTTACCCTTGTTTATATCCGCCTCGCCGACATATTTACCATAACCGGGGGCCGCAGCCTCGATGACGTGATTTCCATGTACGGCCCTCACCGAGTAGGCACCGGAGCGGTTGCTCTTTGCAGCGAAAAAGAACATGCCGTCGCATATCACCACCATCGCGCCGGAAACCGTTCCGCCATCGGCCGACGACACCCGGCCCGCGACACGGCCGAAATCTTCGGCCGGAAAATCCGGAGTGACCACCGTCCGGTCCGCAGCGACATTGCCGATTCGCACGTATCTCATACTCCTGCGCCGACGACGACAGCGCCGCAAGGCCGAACACCACGACCGCGAAAAATGTTTTGGAAAGTTTCATATACATAAATTTAATTAATTCCGCAGTTTTGGCCAGCAATTTATAGCGATGGCCGTTGTCGGCCAAACAGCGCAAGGCGCTTTACTCGGCATACGAAACGGACACCCATGATGATATCGACGGTCCCCAAGTCATTATTCTTATGCTCCGCACCTTCTCGGCGCCTATGCTGCCGAAGAACTTCATCGCGGTGGCGAACGGCGCCCGAAACGGCTTGCCGTTAACATAGAAATCTACCGTCTCGTTGTCGGCTACCGCAAATTTTCCGTCGCCTATTGCAAGCATCGGGGTGTCGTACAAAACATCGAGCAGACTCTTGCCCTTGTAGGCCGGATTGCCGGAATTGACCGTCAGTGTCAAGGCATTTCCCTTGCACGCTACCGTATTGCCGACGGGTTTAACGCCGGAGTCACCCTCCGGCAACGGCTCAAGAACAATGTCCATATTAGTCCTACCGCCTTTGGGCATGTCGACTTCACTGCGGTGCTTGCGATACCCCGGCAACGCGACATCCATGATATGCGTACCGAAATGCGAACCTATCGCATAAGAACCGTCCTTGCGACTCTTGACACCATAGAAATTAAACCCGTCGTACACCACCACGCTGGCACCGGCAATCGCATTGCCTTCGCCCGACAGCACCTGTCCGGATACACGGCCCATGTCCTCGGGATCCACGCCGATAGTCATTGCCGACCGGGAGGAAGCCACCGGGCCTATGATATTTATCTCATACTCCTGCGCGGCTGCAGAAGAAACCGTTATCAAAAAAAACGCAATCGGAAAAATCCTGAATAAATTCATAATACAATCGGATATCGTTTAAGGCTTTTAAACTATCAAAACCAGAAGCTGTCACAACATTTGCATGTTCGCAATAATCCGCAATTTACAAAACCGCAAAACACTATGGCGATTATGATGCTGACGGATTACAGTTTTATCGCTTCGAATTCATATCTGCATTCCAAGCAAACACCACCTCATCTTTACAAAGATAGGAAAGATATCCGACAATCCCAAATAATAAGGATGGAAATTCTCCGGCCCCGCACAGATCCGCCACCGTCGACTTTCAATGCTTTGGCGCCGCCTTTGGCAATTAGCCCGATAAAATCAAAATAAATATCGTATCTTTGTACGATTTTCATGACTTTCGTTCATTTTCCGACGCGAGAGTCCGACTGATTGTGCCGAAAATTATAACGAAAAAAAAGATAACACCGATGTTTGAGAATTTAACCGACAAACTTGAACGATCGTTCAAAGTCCTGAAAGGCGAAGGCCGCATCACGGAAATAAATGTCGCCGAGACGCTGAAGGAGATACGCCGCGCGCTGATCGACGCCGACGTGAACTACAAGGTAGCCAAGACCTTCACCGACGAGGTGAAGCAGAAGGCGCTGGGTCAGAACGTGCTTACCGCCGTGAAGCCCGGACAGATGATGACCAAGATCGTGCGCGACGAGCTGGCGCAGCTCATGGGCGGCACGG
>CAZFIN010000032.1:0-20296 GCA_964519525.1 uncultured Alistipes sp.
GATGCCCGATACTATGGTGCGAGGTGTGCCGGTGCCGTCGTTGATACTGAACTTGAGCAGCTTATCGGCTTTTTTCACCCGTTCGCAAGTTACGACAGTGCCTACACGCAGGTCTACCTTGCCGAAGTCGTCGATGCTGATGGTGCTCTGCACGGGAGCGGGCTTGAAATTGCGTATGTCGTTCTCGCGCTTGGTGTTGACAAGTTTGTCGATTTGGGCCTGGATGGTGGCATCGTCGATTTTTTCGAAAAGCAGCTCGGGCTGACCAATGGTTGTGCCGGCGGCGATGGGCGATGTACCTATCATATCCCACTGCAGCTTGCCAAGACCGAGAATAGCGCTCAGTTTGGCACTCATGAAGGGCATGAAAGGCTCCATCACCACAGCCAGCGACGCGCACATCTGCAGACACACGTTCAGCACGGTGGCCACACGGGCGGGATTTTCCTTCCACACCTTCCAGGGCTCGGTATCCTGCAGATATTTGTTGCCGGCACGGGCAAATGCCATGGCATCTTTCAGCGCCTCGCGGAAGTGGAATGTCTCCAGATTGTCGGTGAGCGATTTCTTCAGGCTCTCCATCTCGGCGAACAGCTCAGTGTCGATTGGCTGCAGTTCGCCGGCCGCGGGTACTACCCCGCCGAAGTATTTGTGGGTCAGCACCAGCACGCGATTGATGAAGTTGCCCAGAATGGCCACAAGCTCGTTGTTGTTGCGGGCCTGGAAATCGCGCCAGGTGAAGTCGTTGTCCTTGGTCTCGGGGGCATTGGCGGTCAGCACATAGCGCAGCACGTCCTGCTTGCCGGGGAAATCGTCGAGATACTCGTGCAGCCACACGGCCCAGTTGCGCGACGTCGAGATTTTGTCGCCCTCGAGATTGAGGAATTCGTTGGCCGGCACGTTCTCGGGCAGTATGTAGCCGCCGTGGGCCTTCAGCATCGAGGGGAACACTATGCAGTGGAACACGATGTTGTCCTTGCCGATGAAGTGCACCATCTTGGTGCCGCTGTCCTTCCAGTACTTCTCCCAGTCGGGCGTAAAGTCCTTTGTTGCAGATATGTAACCTATCGGGGCGTCGAACCACACGTACAGCACCTTGCCCTCGGCGCCCTCCACGGGTACGGGAATGCCCCAGTCGAGGTCGCGGCTCACGGCGCGGGGCTGGAGACCCAGATCGAGCCAGCTCTTGCACTGTCCGTATACGTTGCTCTTCCACTCCTTGTGGCCGTCGAGTATCCACTCGCGCAGGAATCCTTCATACTGATCCAGCGGCAGATACCAGTGTTTCGTCTCGCGTTTCACGGGCACCGCTCCCGACACCGCGCTGTGCGGTTCGATCAGTTCGTCGGGCGATAGCGTCGACCCGCACTTCTCGCACTGGTCGCCGTATGCGCGCTCGTTGTGGCAGTGGGGGCATGTGCCTACTATGTAACGGTCGGCGAGGAACGTGGCGGCCTCCTCGTCGTAATACTGCATCGACGTGCGTTCGATGAACTTGCCCTCGTCGTAGAGCTTGCGGAAGAAGTCCGAGGCCGTCACGCGGTGCGTGGGCGACGAGGTGCGCGAATATATGTCGAACGAGATGCCGAAACGGCGGAACGACTCCTTGATGATCTCGTGATAGCGGTCGACCACATCCTGCGGCGTTACGCCCTCCTTGCGGGCCTTGATGGTGATGGGCACGCCGTGCTCGTCGCTTCCGCACACCGACACCACGTCGCGGCCTTTCAGCCGCAGGTAGCGGGTGTAGATGTCCGACGGCACGTAAACACCCGCCAGATGGCCTATGTGCACCGGACCGTTGGCGTAGGGCAGTGCCGAGGTGATGAGGTATCGTTTGAACTCTTTTGCCATAAAACAATTGTTTTTAGAATTTAGGTGCGAGCCGTGTCGCACAAATCCGTGATAACTTTAACCCGCGGTCGCACGGCTCTGACCGTCAGACGGATGCGTACAGTCTTCCGCGCCATCGCCGGCGGCGGTGTTCCGCCCGTCCGGGTCCTGCGTTTCCGGCTGTCGCCGCCGCCGCTGCGGCCGGAGCGACAATCGCGTTCTAATTTGATTCAAAATTACAACATTTTATTGCGAAACGAAAAATTTTTAGAAACAAAAAAACATCCGCCCTGTTTTTGCCCCCGCCTTCGCACCCGTTCCGGAGCTGTTTCGGCGGCATCGTAACGATGGTGCATCGAAGTGTATGATTTCCTTTTATTGAGTACCTTTGTGGCGGAATCGCAAAAAAGCGAATGTTATGGACGAGATAATCAGCATGAGGGGCGGTGTGGCCGCCAACCCGTCGCGCCGCATGGCCGCGCCGGTGGACTTCATCCTTCGGCGGGGCGGGCACACGGCTCTGGTAGGCCCCAACGGCAGCGGCAAAAGCACGGTGGTGCAGATGATCACCGGCGGACTTTATCTGCGCGAGGGGAGCGTCGAATATGCGTTCCTGCGTCCCGGAGCGCGCATCTACGAGGCGGTGCGCACCGTCGCGTTCAGCGATGCCTACGGCACCGTCGAGTCGCCCTACTACCATCAGCAGCGCTGGCACTCGGCCGAACGCGACACCTCGCCCGTGGTGGGTGCGCTCATGGCTGCGACGCCGGCGGCGAGCGACAGGTGGCGCGAGGAGCTTTACGATCTGCTGGAGCTGCGCGGGCTCTTCGGCCGCGAGCTGGTCACGCTGTCGAGCGGCGAGCTGCGCCGCTGCCACATAGGCCGCGCACTGCTGTCGGCGCCCGAAGTGCTTGTGCTCGAAAGCCCCTTCATCGGCTTGGACCCTCCCACGCGCGAGCTGCTGTGCCGCGTGCTGGAGCGCGTGGCCGGGGCGCTTGGCGTGAGCTTCGTCATGACGCTCACCTCGGCCGACGAACTGCCGCCGATGATCACGCACGTCTACATGACCGACAGCATGCGCTGCTCGCGGCGCATGACGCGCGCCGAGGCTCTGGCGGCCGCGTCTGCTCCGGCGCACGACCGCGCGGAGGATCCCGTGCTGCCCGCGCCGACGCACGTGACGCCCGTGTTCGGCAGCGTGGTCGATATGCGCGGAGTGACGGTGGCATACGGCGACCGGCGCATATTCGAGCGTCTCGACTGGCACGTGGCGTCGGGCGAGGCGTGGAACATAACGGGGCGCAACGGATGCGGAAAAAGCACGCTTCTTAGTCTGGTGTGCGCCGACAATCCGCGCGCCTACTCGCTCGACATGACGCTTTTCGACCGCCGTCGCGGCACGGGCGAGAGCATATGGGACATAAAGAGCCACATCGGCTATCTGTCGCCCGAGATGCACCGCGCGTGCACCGACGACATCCCGGCGGAGGAGGTGGCGGCCTCGGGGCTGTTCGACGCGTTCGGCGTGCGGCGCCGCATGAGCGACCGGCAGCGGGCATACTGCATGGAGTGGATGGAGTGTTTCGGCGCCGCACATCTGGCCGGCCGCTCGTTCGTGAGGCTGTCGAGCGGCGAGCAGCGTCTCGTGCTGTTGGCGAGGGCATTCGTCAAGGATCCCGACCTGCTGATCCTCGACGAGCCTTTTCAGGGACTCGACCCCGCCGTGCGCGCACGCGCCAAACGGGTGATCGAGTCGTTCTGCCGCCGGAGCGGCAAGACGCTGCTGTTCGTCACCCACTATCCCGACGAGCTGCCCGCGGTGATCGGCCGCACGCTGCGTCTCGGCTGCGGAACGGACTGACGCATGCGCATTGCCGCGCGGCTGCGGCCCGCTTGTCCGTGCGGTTCGCCGTCCCGCGCCGCGCCGCCGACTGCCCTCGCCCTGTCCCGTGCGGTCCCGGTCCGGCATGAATACGGTCCGCGGTGCGCGCCGTCCCGCGCGGCGGGAAAGCCCCCGATTTATTTGCGATTTTGCATACGATTTGTTATCTTTGCATGTTCGGGCCGGTGAAGGCTGCCCGAACCGATTGACTGAAAAACAATTAGGCGAAACTTATGGATGATGGTCAACATTCCACGCATAGCGGCTGTGTCGTATCTGAATACGATACCGTTCATCTACGGTATTCGGCACGAGGGTAACCTTCGCGCCGAGCTGTTGCTCGCCCCGCCCGCCGGCTGTGTCGTCAACTACGAGCAAGGCAAGGCCGACATAGCGCTGATCCCATCGGCGGCGGTTCCGCAAATGAAATCGACCAACATAATCACCGATTACTGCATAGGCGCCTCGGGTCCCGTGCGCACTGTCGTGCTGTTCTCCGACACCCCCATAGGGCAGGTGCGCCGCGTGTTTCTCGACGCCCACTCGCGCACGTCGGTGCAGCTCGCGGGCTATCTGGCCGCCACGCGCTGGAGGATAGCGCCCGAGTGGTACGAACTCACCGACTATTCGCAGCTGGACCGCGCCCGCGAGGGCGACGCCTTCCTGCTCATCGGCGACAAGGTGTTCGACCGCGAGGGACAGTTCGCCTACACCTACGATCTGGCCGCGGAGTGGCGCGCGCAGACGGGCATGCCTTTCGCCTTCGCCGTGTGGGTTGCGCGCAAGGGTACGTCCTACGAGGTCATCGACGCGTTGCAGCATGCGCTCACGTTCGGTGTCGAGTCGGTGTGGGAGTCGATCGTCTTCGGCGGCTTCGACAGCAAGCCCTACGACGCCTACGACTATCTGACGCACAACATCGACTTCATGTTCAACGCCGAGAAGCATGCGGCGCTGCAAAAGTTCTGGAACGCGGGTCTCAAGGTGATCCCCCGATCCAATCCGGGCTGAAGAGGGTGACCGCCGCAGGCGACGGAAACTCTCGCGGCGAGGTGTGTCGCGCACCCCGCACAACACCTCGATACCAAGGAGTTCAACCCGTAAAACAGTGCAGCCATGATCACCATTTACCTCAAGCAATACAACAAGATAATCCGCAACGCCGAGCCCGGTCTGCTCGACAATCTGGGCTACGACGACATCCTGTGGATCGACCTTCTGTCGCCGTCGATCAAGGAGCAGAAGGCCGTCGAGAACTTCATGGAGGAGAGCCTCCAGACGCGCCAGCAGGTCGAGGAGATCGAATCGACGTCGAAGTACTCCGAGAACGAGAACTCCATACTCTCCAACACCAACTTCTTCGTGCCGACGGGCGATTCGTTCACCGTCGAGCCGGTGTCGTTCATCATCTCGAACGAGGGTGTGCTGGTGTCGGTGCGCAACTCCGAGTCGCGCACGTTCCGCGAGGCCGAGAAACGTCTGCAAATGAACTACCGCGGCTATTCGACGGGTTACCACATCTTCATCACGCTGCTTGAGGTGCGCATCGACTTCGACGCCGATCTCGTGGAGTTCGTCGCCAAGCAGGTTGCTGCGCTGAGCAAGGACATCAACACCGAGGATTCGATCGACAAGGCCGTCATCCACCGCATCAACGCCCTTCAGGAGAACACCATGGTGCTGCGCGAGAACATCTTCGACCGCCAGCGCATACTGTCGAGCATACTCAAGAGCGAGCGTTTCCCCAACGACATCTACCCCCGTCTGCAACTCATGCTCAAGGACGTCAACTCGCTCATCAACCACGCCGACTTCAGCTTCCAGCGACTCGACTACATTCAGGATTCGGCCCTCGGCCTCATCAACATCGAGCAGAACGAGATCGTCAAGATCTTCTCGGTGGCCGCGGTCATCTTCCTGCCCGCCACGCTCATAGCCAGCATCTACGGCATGAACTTCCGCGTGATGCCCGAGTTGGAGTGGTCGTTCGACATCGGCGGCTACACGTTCCCGCTGGGTTACGTCTTCGCCATCGGACTCATGCTGATCTTCTCGGGCGCCACATTCTGGTTTTTCAAGTATAAAAAGTGGTTGTAATTTCCGCCGGCCGAATACCGTCGGATGCCGGCTGTATGCCTGCCTGAGCCGGCTGTGCGGTTTTCCGTGCTATTCCGGCGCTCTCTGCCGCGTCGGTCCGCGGGGCGGTCATCGCCTCCGCTGTCCGTGACGCCGGCCGCATTGCATCCGTTCGCCGCATTACAGCAGCCGTCGCGAACGGCTTTCGTCCGTGAGCCGCAGCTCTCCGCCGCGCATGGCGAGGTTCTCCAGCAGCACCAGACCGCACCTCTTTCCCACCTCCACCGATCCTATCTCGGCCTCCATTCCCAGCGCCTGCGCGCCGTTCAGCGTGGCCCACATCAGCGCCTCGGGCAGAGGTACCCCGGGCAGCGCCTTGAGCTCCTCCAGCATGGACAGACTGTCGTTCGAGGCCAGCGAGTCGGTGCCGACGCATACGAGCGCGCCGCGCCGGCGCAGCAGCTCCACGGGCGGCCTCAGCCCCGATATGTAGAGGTTCGAACGCGGGCACAGCACCCATGCCGGCGGCACGGCGAAGCGGTCGTCCACGATCTGCATATCCTCCTCCGCGGCGCAGCATCCGTGTACCAGCATCACGCGGCGTGCGGCCGGCACCGAGGCCGCCACGCGTGCGGCCGGCGATCCGTAGCCGAGGAAATCGCAGCTCCAGCCCATGCGGCCGTACCATGCGGCCAGCGCGCCCTCGCCGCGGTAGAGCGCCGCCTCGTCGGGCGACTCCATGAAGTGTATCGACAGCGGTCCCGCGCCCTCGGCCGCTATCTCGCGGAACACGGCATCCTGAACCGAATATGTCGAGTGCGGCGTGAGCGTCGTGGCGGGATGGCGCAGCAGTCCGCGTGCGGACGCCGTGCCGGCTCCGAGCCCGAACACCTCGGCGAAGCTGCGGTAGGCTATGCGGCTGCGGCCCTTCACGCCGAACGACGAGCTGTCGTTCACTATGTCGCCCACGGCCTGCACACCCTCGTGCCACATGCGCGCGTCGGCGGCCTGCAGGGCGCGTTCACGCTCCCCGTCCGTGAATGCGCCGCGCACCCGTCCTATGGCGGCGGCGAATCCGGCGAATCCGCTGCCGCGCGGTATGGCGCCGCGCAGATACGAAAGTTCCGAATGACAGTGCGCGTTGACCAGTCCGGCGCACAGCGCGCCGGCGTGGAACTCGGTCGAGGCCGTGCCGTCCAGCCGGTCCCACTCGCCCACGGAGACTATGCGCCCCCCGTCATCGGCTTCCACCACGGGGCGCGGCCTTACCACGCCGCGGTCGATCAGCCAGTGGGCCGCTATTCGACGCACGGCTATCGTCGGGCGGTCTCCTCCGCCCGCCGTTCGATTGCCGTTATCATGCTGTCCGAGAATATGCGCAGCCCCGCCTGATCGTTGAACAGTATCTCCACGCACCGTTCGACGGGCGGCGTGTACGTCACCTCCACCCGCTCGACCGTCATGCGTGTGGCCGGCCGGCGGCCCTCCATTACGCCGAAGTGGGCGAAGTCGATCACCATGCCGGTGAACGTGTCGTCCTCGCCGACCTTCAGCGTCTGCGCGAACTCGCTGCCGCGCATGCGCTGTATGGCGCTGCCCGTGGCCAGCCGCCGCGACGAGTCGGGCAGCACCCAGTCCACGCGCAGCCGCCGTCCGGCCGTCCGGTCGAGCGAGTCGAGCGTGTAGCGCGCCGTGATGCGGTACTCGCCCGCGCCCGGCAGCCCCTCGATCGTGAAGCGCAGCCGCGACGAGTCGGCCGCCGCCGAGGCGCGCACCATGGTGTCGGCGAGCAGCGTGCGCGTGGCGTGACGCCGCGCGGCGTTGTCTATCGTGTCGAGTATCGTCACCTGACGGTTCAGCTCCTGCGCCTCGCGGTCGAGCAGCAGTATCATGTGCTCGGCCACGTCGCTCAGGCGCGCGCTCTTGCGGCGCGCGAAGTTGGCTATGGTGCGGCGCATGTCCTCGGTGGTGTATCCGTAGCGTTCGAATATGGGTTCGTATATGTTGGTCGAATCCATCGTCACCACGTGTGCGTCGATGTAGGTGTTGGTCAGCAGCGCGTCGTGGAATATCTGCCCCAGCACCTTGTCGGGGATGATCCTGTGTCTGCGGCATCCGGCTGCCAGCGCCACCGCCAGCAGCAGAGCCGTTATTGTGATTGTCCTTCTCATGCTTTCTGTTTCTCGTTCATCATTCCGTTCACGGTAAGGCGCACTATCGACCACGCCACCGCGGCATACGCCGCCGCCGTGACCGCCACGTCGGCCGCATGCAGTTCGACGGGGTAGGCGTCGATCATGAGCGTCTGCGCGTCGATGCGCACTATTCCCATGTGCTGCTGCACCAGCGTGAGCGCCACTCCCGCCGCCACTCCCGCCACGAGGCTCGCCGCCGCCAGCAGGTCGCCTTCGGCGGTGAATATGCCGCGCACGAGCCTTCGGCCGGCACCCATCATGCGCAGCGTGCGCACCTCGTCGCGCTTGTCGATTATCACCATCACCAGCGTGCCCACGATCGACAGCGAGGCCACGGCCATCACCAGCGCCGCCACGAGGAACACGCCCCACTTTTCCAGCGCCATGAGCCGGTAGATCGAGTTGCTCTGCTCGCGCGTGAGCACCCTCATCCGTTCGCCCGTCACCTTCTGCAGCCTGCGGGCCACGTCATCGGCGTCGGCCCCGGGCGCGGTGCGCACCTCGATGCCCGAGGCGCGGCCGGGGTAGTTGAACAGCCGCTGTGCCGCGCGCAGCGACGTGAGCATGCGTCCGCCCGTCTGTTCGTCGACGGCGTATATGCCCGCCACGGGCATCTCGCGCCGCGTGTATCCGCCCACGGGCAGCAGCGACGACAGCCGCGCGCGGTTGATGGCATAGAGCCTCACGGGCGTTCCCTCGGCATGGCGCGGCAGTTGCAGCTCCTGCGCCACGCCGTGGCCCGCCACGATGCAGTCCTGATCGTCGAGCGCCACGGTGAACGTTCCGGCGAACACCTGCCCGGCTATGGGCACCACGTCGGCGTAGCCGGCATCGACGCCCTTCACTTCGGTTATCGTCATTCGCCCGCCGGCCTCGGCCATGGCGCCCTGCTCCAGCACGAACGACAGTCCGGCGACCCCTTCGACGGCCCTCAGCGCGGCGGAATCCGCCGCGTCCACGGCGAAGGTGGTGCCTTCGGCCGGCGTGATGGTTATGTCGGGATCGACGGCGCGGTACAGCTGCCGCACCATGCCCTCCAGCCCGTTGAACACCGACAGCAGCACGATCATGGCCGCCACCGGGGTGGCCATGGCCATGACGCTCACGCCCGAGATGATGTTTATCACCGAATGCGACTTGCGCGAACGGATGTAACGGGCGGCCACGAGGTACTTCAGACTCGGCATCGCGGCGGCTGTGTTATTTGGTGAGCAGCGAATCTATGTTCTCGATGTACTCCAGCGAGTCGTCGAGGAAGAACTGCAGTTCGGGCACCGCCTTCAGCTGGTTGCGTATGCGTTTTCCCAGCGCGCGGCGGATGAACCAGTTGTTCTTCTCCAGCGACTCCATCACCTCGGCCGCGCGGCCGAACGGGAAGATGCTGAAGTACACCTTGGCGTATGCGAAGTCGGGCGACACGCGCACCGTGGTGACGGTCACCATCGCCCCGCATGTGGCGGCGGGACACTCCTTTTGCAGTATTTCGGCTATGTCGCGCTGGATCTGACGCGCGATCTTCTGCTGCCGTGTGGTCTGTGTTGCTTCCATAATCTATTTTTTCGTTTTTCGTTATCTCCTCGATCTTTCCGTCCGGCTTGGTCAGCGCCTCGGCGCTCCGGCCGACGTTCCTGTTCCCTGCGAGAAGCGGAACTCCTTCTGCCGTTTCTCGCGCCGCGGCCGGTAGTTCCACGACGCGAAGCCGTCGCGGTTGAAACGGTAGGCCAGCGTCACGCTGAATGCTATGTTGTCGATCGGCGACTTGAGCGGCGTCGTGGCGAAGGGATTCTCGGCCCCGTCGGTAGCGTTGTCGTAGTAGCGGTTCATGTTGCGCAGTATGTCGGAGTAGCCGAAGTAGTAGCGGGCGCGCACTCCCAGTTCGTAGCGTCCGAATATGAGGGCGAATCCGCCGCCGCCGGCCAGTCCGTAACCCCAGCGGTTGTCGCGTTCGGTACGCATGACGTAGTCGCCCCGCCGGTCGGTGTCGTCGTACTCGTAGCCGCCGTCGAAGTTGTAGGAGAATGTGACGGCCGCCTCGAGATACACCCTCACGTGGTTGCGTGCCATGTAGAAGTGGGGCTGCCACACGAGGGGCAGCATCAGCGAGTTGAACCGGCGCGTGTAGTAGGAGTATTCGCGTGTCTCCTCGCCCTCGTCGTCCACCACGGTGCGGTAGGTGTAGCCGTAGGAGAATCCGCGCTGCAACAGCTCCAGATCGGCGCCCACGGCGCCCACGTACCGCGGCAGCGAGTAGTAGCGCCACGACAGTCCGAAGTCGCAGCGGCCCAGTATCATCCGGGTCTGCTGTGCGGGGTAGAACCGCGCCGAGGCCGACCCCGTTCCGCCCGATATGCCCAGCGTGTGCTGCGCCCCCGCAGCGAGCGGGGCCATGACAAGCACCGCCGCCGCGGCCAGCCATTTCATGCAAACGTTCCTCATCATCTCACTCTCGTTTTTTTATCGTCAGAACATTCCGCCCGAGCCGCTGCCGCCCAGCATTCCGCGCATGTTTCCCATGCCCATTCCCATGCCTTGGCCGGTGTTGCCGTTCTGCTCCTTGTTCTTGTCGCCCTCCTTGAGGCGTTTCTCGGCCTCCTTGGCCGCACGTGCCGCCTCGCGCTTGTCGAGCCGCTCGATGAGCTGCTCCATGGTCACGGGGGCGAATATCCCGTTCATGTCGAGCGTTATCTCGAACTCCCATCCCGTCTTGGTGGTGAACAGCTCCTCTTCGCGGTCGTTCTTGTAGAACTCGGCGCGTTCGCTCTGGCGGCGCTCCACCAGATTGCCCGAGTCCCATTCGCCGTTGCCGTTCAGATCCTCGATTATGCGCAGCCGCATGTCGCCCGCCGGAATGTAGTTCATCCTGTGCACGCCCGCGCCCGCGCCGCGCACCTCGCCGAGGAGTCTGTTGTTGGCGTCCACCGCCTGCAACACGTATTTCGCGTCGGCCTCGCGCGGCACCACGTTTATCTTCAGCGTGGCGAACTTGTCGGCGTCGGCCACCGTGAGCGACGCCGCGAGCGAGTCGTTGTCAGCGCCCTCGATGTCGGTCAGCGTGCCGGCCGGAATGATCAGACGGTAGGCCCGTTCGGGGGTCCACTGCGTCCGCAGACGCCATTTGCGCACGCTCACCGAGTCGGGAATGAACGTCACCTTCTCGCGCAGCGTGTCGCCCCGCTCGCTCCACGACAGCAGCCTGACGGCCGCCGAGTCGAACCGCGTGAGCGGCGTGGCGAATTCCAGCGGGAGGTCCTGCTCGGGATTGACCTCGGCGTTCTGTTTGAATCCTACCGTGCGGAACGTCGAGGGCCCCGCCGGTTTCCACTCGCGCCCCTCGGCCTCGGCACGGGCGCGCGCCTTCTCCTCGCGCAGCCGCTCGCGCTCCTTCTCGCGCGTCTCGACGCGTCGCCATGCGAGCTCCAGCGGCTCCGTAGCTTCGTACAGCACGTTCAGCGAGTCGTGACGCATGTAGGTTATCTCGCCGCGCAGCGTGTCGGGCATCTGCTCCGACGGCACGGCGAACCACAGCGACAGCGTGTCGTGCCCGCGGCTCACCGGCTCGACCGTCACCTGCGAGGGGTCGATGCCGTCGAAGCGTATCGAGCGTATCTCGGGCCGTGCGGCGGCGAAACTGATCGTGGCGCGGTGCTGTTCGGGCCGCGATGCCTCCTGCAGCGACTGGCGGCGGAAGCTCACGTCGGTGAACAGCCGGAAGTAGAGCTGCGGATCGGCCGACACGTAGCGCCGCACTGAGTCGTACCATATGGCGAACGGCGGCATCTGGGCCGGATTGTATACCCCGTCCATGAATCCCACCTTGTCCACCGCCGGCTCGTAGGTCTGGTTGTCGTTGGCGTCGTAGAACGCGTAGACGCGGTAGGGCACCGGCCGCAGGTTCTGCGCGAGGAATATTCCGTTCTTCTGCGAGCGCGCTATCTTCGAGGGCTTGTGGTTGAACATCGTCGAGTCGTACTCCGCGGGTGCGGGCACCGAGTCGGCCTCGAAGAAGTAGATGAACGTGCGGCCCAGCGAGTCGGCCGTCTCGCTCTCCTCGGTGTAGCCCGACATCATCATCGAGTCGATGCTGTCGCCCGTCGAGAACACGTATCGCAGGCCGTGCAGCGTGTTGCCCTCGTTGTTGTCGGCCACGGCCGAGCCGAACTCGATGGCGTAGGTGGTGTTTGGCAGCAGCGAGTCGTCCTTGATCTGTATCGCGATACCCTTGCCGCGCAGCGTGGCCACGGGCTTGCGCTTCATGGCGGGCGAGGTGTACAGCTCCTTCTGCAGATCCTTCAGCTGCACGTATTCGTCGAACTCGATCATTATGCGCCGCCCGTCGAAGCGGGTGGTGTAGTCGTCCGGCGTCAGACCCGTTATCACCGGCGGCAGCGAATCCTTCGGTCCGCCCGTGGGCGTGCCCACCGACGCGCAGCGGGTGAAGAACGCGCCCGCGAAGAACAGTGCCGCGAGCAGCGAGGCCAGCCGCGTCGCGCGCGGCGATATTATCCGGTATCCGTTGTGTTCCATGTCCGTTTTATTCTCCTCTTTCTGTGGTCGATAGTGTAATGTTATCCGCGGGCGCCGTCCTCCGTGTCCTCCGCGTCCGTGCCAGCATCCTCCTCCGCGCCTGGGTCCGTGCCAGCATCTGTGTCCGTGCCCGCTTCGCCGGTGTTTCCGCCGTCGCCGTCGCCGTCCTCCGCGTCCGCGCCGCCGCCTTCATCGCCTTCATCCGTGTCCTCCGTGCCGCCGTCATCCTCGTCCGTGTCGTCGGGCGTGTCGGGCTCTTCAGGCGAGTAGAACCGGTTCACCACCACCCATCCCGACGAGGTGTGTGTCGGGCGCCATGCCGCCATGTAGAGTTTGGTGTCCACCTGCGGCAGATTCACCGGAAGCTCGTAACGGCGGTAGGCGTACAGCTTCTGTTCGGGGTTCACCACCACGATCATCGACACCTCCCCGGTCAGCACCAGCGACACCTGATACTCCTGCGAGGAGTTGAACGCGCCCCTCACGTCGGGCGCGTCGAGCATCTCGCCCGTGAGCTTGTTGGTTATGCGTCCCTCGGCGGCGTCCTCGTATGAGGCCACGCGCCACTCGGTGGTGTCGACGTAATAGGCGTAGGCGTCTATGTCGCGCGAGCGTGCGAATCCTTCGTCGGGCGTGCTCTGGTCGTATACCGCCACCGTGAAGCGCGTGTATGTCACCACGCTCTTGAAGCATCCGCCCAGCAGCAGTGCCGCCGCGACCGTCGCAAGTCGTATGAAAACAGCCATATCGTTCTTTATAGTTTCTCCGCCCCGGGGCGGTTTTTCAGTTCGTCGTAAATCTCGTGCAGCGTGCGTCCCAGCACGGGATGCACGTAATCGCCGGCTATCATGCACAGCGGCCGCAGCGCGAACTCGCGCTCGTGCAGCAGCGGATGCGGCAGCGTGAGCCGCGGCGTGCGCAGCGTGAGCGAGTCGTAGAACATCACGTCGATGTCCACGACGCGCGAGGCGTACCGCTCTCCCGTGGCGGCCTTGGCCCGTGCCTCGGCTTCGCGCTCGCGTCCCAGATCGCGCTCCATGCGCAGCGCCTCGTCGAGCACCTGCAAGGGCGTAAGCTCCGTGTCGAGCGCCAGCGCCTGATTGAGGAACTCGCCGCCCGAGACGAATCCCCACGGCTCCGACGCGCACACCTCCGACGCGGCCGCCAGCACCCCTATGCGCTCGGCCGCCATGGCCGCGGCGCGCGCCAGTACGGCGGCGCGGTCGCCCGAATCGCTTCCCGTGAGCAGCAGCGTGCGGTGTCTCATCGCGGCAGACGGTTTATGTGTTTGCTCACCGCGAGGGCGAAGTGGGTGAAGATTATGCGCGGGTTGCCGTTCTGCGTCACCTGCCGCAGCGCCGCCTCGATCTGCGCCACGAGCGCCTCGATGTTGCCGTTGCCGATGAACGGCGCGAACCGGTTGCAGAATTCGGCCTCCTCGCCCCACAGGTAGCTTATGCCGCCCAGTCCGGCGTGCAGCATGTAGCTCTCGCGCAAAAGGCGCGCCGCATGCAGCAGCATCGTGCGCTGCTGTTCGCGGGTGAGCTGCGCCACATCCTCGGCCCACTCGATCAGCTCCAGATGGCGGTCGTTGTACGACAGCCGCATCAGCCGGCAGAACAGCTCGAAACTCTCGTGCCGCGCGGCATCCTCGCCGCCTCCGGCCAGCCGCCGCATCTCCAGCACGTCGCCTCCGGCCAGCCGCGCCATGTTCATGCGCCGGGTCCCGTCGTCCCCGCCTTCGGCCAGAGGCATCAGATCCTCGGGCGCAAGGCGCGGCACGGCCACCTCCTGCGTGCGCGATACGATGGTGGGCAGCAGCATGTCGGGCCGCTCCGACACCAACAGGAACACCGTCTTCTCCCACGGCTCCTCCAGAATCTTCAGTATCTTGTTGGCCGCCTCGTCGTTCATGGCCTCGGGCTGCCACACGATCATTATCTTGTACTCCGACTCGAAGCTCTTGAACGCCAGCCGGCGTATGATCTCGTCGGCCTCGCGCGCCGAGATCATGGCGCGCAGCGTGCGTCCCAGATCGAGCCGGTCGGCCCACTGCCGGGGCGAGAAGTAGCCGCCGGTCTGCGCCACCGTCTCGCGCCACAGGGGCATGAAATCGCTGCTGAGCACCGACTCGCCGCTCTTCTTGCCCTGCCGGTTGACGGGGAACACGAAATGCACGTCGGGGTGCGCCAGCGCCCCGATCTGGCGGCAGCTCGGACACTCGCCGCACGAGTCGCCGTCGCGGCGGTCGGTGCAGTTGAGGTACTGCGCGTAGGCTATGGCCAGCGGCAGCGCACCCGTTCCGGCCGCGCCGGTGAACAGCTGCGCATGGCTCACGCGGCCGCGGTCGACGCTGCCGGCGAGGTGGCGCTTGAGCGCCTGCTGTCCTATTATGTCTGAAAACTTCATGTCGTCGTTTTATGTTTTCGCAACGGTCCGCTTATTTTGCGTCCGTCCTTTCCGTCCGCGCCTCGATGATCCTCACGTCCGTCAAGGGGCGGTCGAGCGAGTCGGTGGGCGTGCGCTGTATGGCCTCCACCACCTCCAGCCCCTCGACCACGCGGCCGAACACGGTGTACTGTCCGTCCAGATGTGGCGTGCCTCCCGTCGTGCGGTACACTTCGCGCACCGAATCGGGCAGCACGATCCGTCCGCCCGAGATCTTCGTCAGGCGCTCCTGCATGCGGTCGAGCTGGTCGTCGGTGAACGTGCGGCCCCACACGATGTAGAACTGCGTGCGCGACGACCTCCGTTCGGGGTTCACGTCGTCGCCCTCGCGCGCGGCCGCCAGCACTCCGCGGCGGTGGTACAGCTCGGGGAAGCGTATCTCGGCCCCGATGTCCTCCCAGTAGCGCGCGTCGCCCGTCTCGGGCCCGTCGGCGTCGAACTCCGCGCCCGTTATGCGGCGGGTGCGCGGGTCGCCGCCCTGAATCATGAAACCCTCGATCACGCGGTGGAACAGCAGCGAATCGAAATAACCCTCGTTCACCAGCTCCGCGAAGTTGTCGCGGTGGTGCGGCGTGCGGTCGTCCAGCTCCAGCACTATGTCGCCCGCCGTGGTGCGCATGCGTACCCTTGTGGGGCTGTCCTGCGGCGCTCCGCCTCCGCACGACGACAGTGCGAATGCCGCCGTCAGAAGCCATGCCGCGCGTTTTATCTCCGTCAGTGTCATATCCGTCTTGGCATTACGATTACCGTCCCGTCGATCCGAAACCTCCCGCGCCGCGCTCGGTGGCGCCCAGCTCGGCGACGGGCCGCCACTCGATCCGCTCGCAGCGCGCCACCACCATCTGCGCTATGCGCTCGCCGGCCTCGACGGTGAAGGGTTCGTTGCTGAGGTTCACGAGTATGATCTTTATCTCGCCGCGGTAGTCGGCGTCGATCGTGCCGGGCGAGTTGAGCACCGTCACCCCGTGCTTGGCCGCCAGACCGCTGCGCGGACGTATCTGCATCTCGTATCCCTCGGGCAGCTCGACGAAGAGCCCCGTGGGTATCATCGCCCGCTCCAGCGGCGCGAGCGTCACCGGCGCCTCCACGTCGGCGCGTACGTCCAGCCCCGCCGACTGCGGGGTCTGATACTCGGGCAGCGCGAAGCGCGAGCGGTTTACTATTTTCACTTCCATATCGTTGCGTTTTTCACAGTTGTCCATTTTCAGTCATCGTCCGCCTGCGCGGTGCAGGGCCGAGGCGGCCAGCGCCCGCACGTCTATCCGCTCGCGCCGCACGGCGTAGAGCACGAACAGGGCGAACAGCGCCGCGTCGGCCGCATAGCGCAGCCATGCCGCGGGGTCGCACCATCTCACCATTGCCTCGCTGGCGAAGAACAGCGCCAGTCCCAGCGCCACATATTCGAATATGCGCCGCACGTCGTAGGGCGTGGGGTAGTAGCGGCGGTTGAGGCGGTAGCTCACCGCCACCATGGCCGCCTCGGCTATGAAGCGCGCCCATGCCGCGCCGTAGTATCCCCACCGCGGCAGGAGCAGCAGGTTGAACACCACCGTGAACGCCAGCCCCACGAAGGTCACGTACACGGCGAAGCGGGTCTTCTCCTCGCGCTTGTACCAGAACGAGAGGTTGAGCCACACGCCGCTCAGCACGTTGGCCCCCAGCACCACGGGCAGGATGAAGATGCCCTCGCGGAAATCGCGGCCCACGATCAGCGCGAAGGCGTCGCGGAACAGCGCTATGCCGAGGAATATGGCCATCGAGGCCATGACGAAGTATTTCAGCGCGGCGGCGTTCGATGCCACGAACTCGTCCTTGCGGAAATTGGCGAGGAAGAACGGTTCGGCCGCGAGGCGGTACATCTGCGTGAAGAGCGTCATCACCACGGCTATCTTGGTTATGGCGCCGTAGACGCCCAGCTGCCCCATGGCTATCGACTCGGGCAGTATGTATTTTATCATCTGGCGGTCGATGAACTCGTTGGCCGTGCCCGCTATGCCGCCTACCAGCAGCGGCAGCGAGTAGGCAAAGATGCGCGCGAGCAGCCTCCGGTCGATGTGCGGCACCGTGCCCTCCGTGGTTCGCAGCACCAGCAGCAGCGTCGCCGCGCTGGCCGCCAGATTGGCCGCGAGCACCCATCCCACGCCGAAATCGGAGGCGAACAGCCCCGCCGCGCCGAACGACACCACCAGCACCACGTTCACCGCCACGTTGGCCGCCTTCAGCATCACGAATGTCATGGCGCGTCCCTGCTCGCGCAGCCGCGAGAATGGAATCATGGCGGCCACGTCGAACATGATCACCGCCGCCGTCAGCACCACATACTCGGGATGGACCGTGTAGACCGGTCCCATCAGTCGCGCCAGCCCGTGCCGGAACACCGCCACGATGACGAAAAAGAGCGTCGCCGCGACGAGCGTGGCGCCCCACGTGGTGGCGAACAGCCGGCGCTTGGCCGCCCGCACGTCGCCGCCCGCGGCCTCGGCCGCCGCCGAGAAGCGGAAGTAGCTCGATTCCATGCCCATCGACAGCAGCACCAGCGCGAAAGGCACCAGCGCATAGATGTCGGTGACGATTCCGTAGGTCTCGCGCCCGAACACGTAGGTGTAGTAGAAGGCGAGCAGCGAGCTGAGGAACCGCACCACGATGGTGCTCAGGCCGTAAACGGCTGTCTGTTTGGCTAACTTTTCAAGCATCGGTCCGAATTCTTTCCGCCGCCGGTCCGCGGTGCGCGCCGGCCCGGCAGGCCGCGGCAGCACCCTCCGTGCACGGACGGCGGTTGTAACTTGCAAAGTTATAAATATTATTCTAAATTCATCCGTTTCTGCCGCCAAAAGGTCCTTGGGTCGGCATGTTGCCGGCCTGTTAGCATCCTCGGCCGGTGTCTTGTGTGCTCCGTCGCGTCGAAACCGCAAATAAAATTTGCTTTTGCGCCCCGCTTATTCGTATCTTTGCATACGAACTCCGTTCGTACTCTTCGGCTGGCGACCTGAGGGGCGGACAGCTCAGGGGTTCGACGAAAATCCTTAAAACCGAAAACCGACACGCTATGAAGACTTTCAACGACGACAATTTCCTGCTGCAAAGCCCCGCGGCCGAGCGGCTCTATCACGATCATGCGGCCAAGATGCCGATCATCGACTATCACTGCCATCTCAATCCCGGGTATGTGGCCGCCGACCACCGGTTCCGCAATCTGGCCGAAATATGGCTCGACGGCGACCATTACAAGTGGCGCGCCATGCGCACCAACGGTGTGGACGAGCGTTACTGCACGGGCGACGCCACGGACTGGGAGAAGTTCGAGAAGTGGGCCGCGACGGTGCCCTACACCATGCGCAACCCGCTCTACCACTGGACGCATCTGGAGCTGAAGACCGCCTTCGGCGTGACCGACCTGCTCGGCCCGTCGACGGCGCGCGCCATCTACGACCGCTGTACCGAGCTGTTGCAGCAGCCCGAATACTCGGCGCGCGGACTCATGCGCCGCTACAACGTCGAGGCGGTGTGCACCACCGACGATCCGGTCGACTCGCTCGAGCACCACATCCGCTGCCGCGAGGACGGATTCGAATGCAAGGTGCTGCCTACGTGGCGGCCCGACAAGGCCATGGCCGTCGAGAACCCCGCGGCGTTCCGCGCCTACGTCGACCGTCTGGCCGAGGCGGCCGGCATCGAGATACGATCGTTCGCCACGCTGCTCGACGCCCTGCGCGCGCGTCACCGCTTCTTCGAGAGCGCGGGATGCCGCCTGAGCGACCACGGCATCGAGGAGTTCTATGCCGAGGACTACACCGAGGCCCAGATAGAGGCCATATTCGCCAAGGTGTACGGCGGCGCGGAACTCACCGACGTGGAGATACGCCGCTACAAGAGCGCCATGCTGGTGGAGCTGGCCGTCATGGACTGGGAGACGGGCTGGACCCAGCAGTTCCACTTCGGCGTGATACGCAACAACAACAGCCGCAAAATGGCCTCGATAGGCGTCGACACGGGATTCGACTCGATAGGCGACTTCACGCTGGCCAAGAACATGGCCCGGTATCTCGACCGCCTCGACTCGCAGGACAAGCTGGCCAAGACGATACTCTACAACCTCAATCCGCGCGACAACGAGATGGTGGCCACCATGATCGGCAACTTTCAGGACGGCCGCACGGCGGGCAAGATACAGTTCGGTTCGGGATGGTGGTTCCTCGACCAGAAGGACGGCATGGAGCGTCAGATGAACGCACTGTCGCTGCTGGGGCTGCTGAGCCGTTTCGTCGGCATGCTGACCGATTCGCGCAGCTTCCTGAGCTATCCGCGCCACGAGTATTTCCGCCGCACGCTGTGCAACCTGATCGGCAGCGACATCGAGGCCGGCCTGCTGCCCGCGAGCGAGATGGACTTCATCGGCCGCATGGTGGAGAACATAAGCTACAACAACGCCAAGGAGTTCTTCCGGTTCTGACGCCCTTCGCGGGGACCGGCCGTAACCGCCGGTCCGTAACCGCATGGTCGGCAGTGCAGGTCCGGAAACCGCTGCCGCCGCGTGAAAACGAATGCTGAAAAAACGAATTACGATAAAAAACAGTTTATGAAAACCAATTACGAAATACGTTACGCCGCGCATCCCGAGGATGCGCGCGGGTACGACACCGAGCGTCTGCGCCGCGACTTCCTCATCGGCCGCGTGTTCGCCGCCGACGAGGTGAACATGGTCTATTCGATGTACGACCGCATGATAGTTGGCGGCGCCATGCCCGTGAGCGAGGTGCTGCCGCTGGAGGCCGTCGATCCGCTGAAGGCCCCGCATTTCCTCACCCGCCGCGAGATCGGCATATTCAACGTGGGCGGCGAGGGCATTGTCCGCGCGGGCGATAGCGAGGTGGTGCTGGGTTACAAGGAGGCCCTCTACCTCGGCGCGGGCGAGCGCGAGGTGAGCTTCGCCAGCCGCGATGCCGCGCATCCGGCCCTGTTCTACTTCAACTCCACGCCGGCGCACCGCACCTATCCCGACCGCAAGGTGACCAAGGCCGACGCCATAGTGGCCCGCATGGGGTCGCTGGAGGGATCGAACGACCGCAGCATCAACAAGATGATCGTGAGTCAGGTGCTGCCCACGTGCCAGCTGCAGATGGGCATGACCGAGTTGCAGCCGGGCAGCGTGTGGAACACCATGCCGGCCCACGTGCACTCGCGCCGCATGGAGGCCTACTTCTACTTCGAGCTGCCCGACGAGCACGCCGTGTGCCACTTTATGGGCGAGCCCGACCGCACGCGCCACATCTGGATGCGGGGCGGGCAGGCCGTGCTGTCGCCCGAGTGGTCGATCCACAGCGCCGCCGCCACGCACAAC
>CAZFIN010000033.1:0-20151 GCA_964519525.1 uncultured Alistipes sp.
CCAGCTCGATGCGCATGCGCCAGCCGCCCGAGAACTCGCTCGTGGCGCGGCCGAAATCCGAGCGTCGGAATCCCAGACCCAGCAGCGTTTTCTCGATGTCGGCCTCGCGCGTGTCGCCGCCCAGTATGTGGTAGTGGTCCTGAGCGTCGTTGAGGCGGTGGAGCAGAGCCTCGTATTCGGCCGACTCGTAGTCGGTGCGTTCGGCGATCTGCGCCGTGAGCGAGGCTATCTCGGCTTCGAGCCGCAACACCTCGCCGAATGCCTTCTCGGTCTCGGCCTTGAGCGTCGTGGTGTCGGCCACGCGCATCTGCTGCGGCAGGTAGCCTATCGTGCATTCGCCGTTTATGGTGACGGCGCCCGAGGTGGGCTGCTGCTCGCCGGTGATGATGCGCAGCAGGGTGGTTTTGCCGGCACCGTTGCGTCCCACCAGACCTATGCGGTCCTTGGGGTTTATGAGAAACGATATGTCGTCGAAGAGCGTCCACCCTCCGTAGCTTACCGTGAGATTGTCCAGTGAAATCATTTTTTTTCTACGTAAGTTTTTTATCCGCCTACCGCGCCTCCAGCATTCTGACTATCTCGGCCTCGGGATCGGCCGCTCCGAACACGGCGCTGCCCGCCACCAGAGCGTCGGCGCCCGCTGCGAACACCTCGCCGGCATTGGTGGCCGATATTCCGCCGTCGACCTCGATCAGGAACCCGAGTCCCGCCTCGCGCCGCATTTCGGCCAGCGCGCGTATCTTGTCGGTGGACGATGGTATGAACGACTGTCCGCCGAAACCGGGCTCGACGCTCATCACGAGCACCAGATCCACCGCCGGCAGCAGATCCTGCAACACTTCGGGGCGTGTGGCCGGTTTTATCGAGATGCCGACCTTGGCGCCGGCTCCGCGTATTGATTCGATACATCCGTTGATGTCGTATGTGGCCTCGTAGTGGAACGTCACGTAGTCGGCGCCGGCCTCGGCGAAGCGGGCCGCATAGCGTTCGGGCTCGGTTATCATCAGGTGCACGTCGAGCACTTTCGACGTGGCGCGGCGTATTGGTTTCATCACGGGGAATCCGAACGATATGTTGGGCACGAACACGCCGTCCATCACATCTATGTGCACCCATTCGGCGGCGCTGCGGTCGATCATGCGCGTGTCGCGGTCGAGATTGCCGAAATCGGCCGACAGCATCGAGGGAGATATTATGCGTTTCATAAGGATTGAAGTTTTTCCGAACGCAAAGGTAAGCATTTGTAGCCGGTTTGAGAAAAATAATGTCCGTTATGTAGTTCGCCGCCGTCGTGATTTTGGAATTACATCCAAAAAGGTTACTTTTGCGGAGTATTCACAACTAAAGACTCAAATGACTATGAAACGACTTTTGACAGTTGTCGTCGCGCTGATGGCCTTGACGTGCGTTCGGGCTCAGGATTTCCGGTGGGGACCTGCCGGCGCTGTGAACTTTGCGTGGGAGAACGGCCCTGAAACCTCGTCGGACTGCTATATAGGATTCCATGCCGGCGTCAAGGCCGAGGTCGATTTTTCCGGCATCATAACGGACGGGTTCTACATGGACGGCCGTCTGCTCTATTCGCTCAAGGGCGGCGACTGGGCCGGGTTCCACCAGAATCTCGGCTATCTGGAGATTCCGGTGAATCTGGGTTACCGCCATGCCATCGACCGCAATGTGGCGCTCATGGGTTCGCTCGGTCCGTATCTCGGACTCGGGATACTGGGCAAGGAGGTGACTTCGTCGGACGGCACCAAGATCAAGAGCGATCTGTTCGGCGAGAAGTACAGACGGTTCGATTTCGGACTCAACTACAATGCGGGGGTCGAACTGTGGAACACGTGGCAGTTCTACCTCGGCTTCGAGCACAGTTTTCTCAACATCTGCAAGAGCGTGTACGGCAGTTCGGGGAGCGGGATAAAGCTGCGTCCGCTTAACTTCTACGTCGGAACGGCGTATATGTTCTGAGGCGGCGGACGCGTCGCGGAGCGATAAAAAGATGCGGGACCGGCATGGTCTCGCATCTTTTTTGCACATGACGGGGCGAATGTTGATTAAACTCAGATGTTATGAAAAAAATTCTACCATTATTGTCTGCCGCCCTGCTGGTGTCGGCCGCGGTGTCGGCGCAGGGGCTGCGTTACGGCGTGACGGGCGGCATGAATGTAAGTTCGTTCGCCATGAGCGGCGCCGGCGACATGTCGCTTGACAGCGATTCGCGCATCGGTTTCAATGTCGGACTGAGGATGGAGGTGGGCGCGCCGTTCATCTTCGACGGATTCTTCTTCGACGGCGAGCTGCTGCTCAGCTCGAAAGGGGCCGAATTCAACACGGCGGCCGACGGCGAGGCGCTGAAAAATGTCGTACGTCCCTATTATCTGTCGCTTCCGCTGCATATCGGCTACCGGCATACGGTAGGAAGCAGCGGCAATGTGGGCCTGTTCGGATCGTTCGGACCCTATTTCGCCGTAGGCATAGGCGGTAAGAATAAGGTGCAGACCGGCAACATCACCGAGAAGTTCGACACGTTCGGCTCCGACGGACTCAAACGTTTCGATTTCGGCATCGGCCTGCGCGGCGGCGTGCAGTTTTACGAGCACTACCAGATATTCGTGGGTTACGACTGGGGTCTTATCGACATAGCCAAGAGCAATGACGACAATTACAAGGTGAACAACCGCAATTTCTATGTGGGTATGGCCTACATGTTCTGACGCACCGGCCGGTTCGGCATCGGGTGCGAATGTCCGGCCGGGATTTCCCGGCCGGATTTTTTTTATCGGCGACGGCCGGGAGGAGTTTTGCCGTTTCGCCGGTAACGGGCTGTCATCCAGCCTGTCGTGACGCGTGAACCCGCGCATGGCGCGCCATGCGGCGTGACAGCGGCGGCCGATCGGCGCCCTTATGTTTGGATTATACGCCCGAACGGAATATCTTTGTGCGGACGAATGCCCCGTCCGGCATATGCCGCCGTCTCCGGACGACGTTTGCCTGCGGCCGCAGAGCAGACGGTGTTCCCGGTCGCGGGGGGGGTGACGGAAGATATTTCAAAACAGAATTCATAATGGCAAATCAACCTCTCGATGAGGGCGCGGTGTACGACGCCCGCGTGCTCGGTAAACCCAAAATGCTGGCGCTGGGACTTCAGCACATGTTCGCCATGTTCGGCGCCACGGTGCTCGTTCCGGCCATTACGGGACTTTCGGTCTCGTCGACGCTTCTTTTCGCCGGACTCGGCACGCTGCTGTTCCATGTGGTGACCCGGTTCAGGGTCCCCGCGTTCCTCGGTTCTTCGTTCGCCTTCATCGGCGGTTACGCCGCGGTGAAGGAGATGGGGATGGCTCAGGGGCTGTCGGCGGCCGAGTCGCTGCCTTACGCGTGTCTGGGCGTATTCTTCGCCGGCATCCTCTATTTCGTGCTGGCCGGGCTGTTCGCCGTCTTCGGGGCCAGACGCGTGATGAGCTATTTCCCGCCCGTGGTGACCGGCCCCATCATCATATCCATAGGTCTGATCCTTTCCGGCTCGGCCATCGCCAACTGTACGGCCGACTGGGGGATCGCGCTGCTGGCGATAGCCATCATCGTGGCAAGCAACATCTGGGGGCGCGGCATGGTGCGCATCGTTCCCATACTGCTGGGCGTGGCGGGGTCGTATGCCGTGGCGGCGGTGCTGGGCCGTGCCGACTTCTCGGCCGTGGCCGAGGCTTCGTGGATAGGTATGCCGTTCAGCATGGACGATACCGTGTTCTCCGTCCTCGCGTCGCCCGACTGGGGGCTGGCGCTGTCGTCGGTGATAACCATCGTGCCCATAGCGCTGGCCACCATGGTGGAGCACATAGGCGACATGTGCGCCATATCGTCTACCGTGGGACGCAACTATCTGGCCGACCCCGGACTGCACCGCACTCTCGTGGGCGACGGTCTGGCCACCTCGCTGGCGTCGCTGTTCGGCGCGCCGGCCAATACCACGTACGGCGAGAACACGGGCGTGCTGAACCTTACGCGGGTGTTCGACCCGCGCGTTATACGTCTGGCGGCGGTATTCGCCGTGATGTTCTCGTTCTCACCCAAGTTCGCCGCGCTGGTCAGCTCGATGCCCACGGCGACCATAGGCGGCGTGTCGCTGGTGCTCTACGGTATGATCTCGGCTGTGGGCATACGCAATGTGGTGGAGAACCGGGTCGATTTCACAGCCTCGCGCAATGTCATAATAGCCGCCATCATACTCGTTCTGGCCATCGGCATCAAGTACGGCGCGGGCGATGCCGTGTCGCTGGGATTCACCTCGCTGTCGGGACTTGCCGTCGCCGCCGTTGTGGGCATAGCACTCAACGCCGTGCTGCCGGGCAAGGACTACGAGTTCGGATGCGGAGCGCCCGACGGCTGCGGCTCCGGGCGTATGCCGATGGAGCAGACCGGCGTAAGGCGGGATCTCCGTTAATTTGACTGAATAACCCCAAAACAAAATATTTATGAAAAAACTTCTGCTCCTTGCGGTACTGTCGCTGTCGTGTGTCTGTGTTTCGGCCCAGAATATCCAGTTCCATTACGATTTCGGCCGCAATCTTTACAACGACCTTGAGAAGACTCAGGATTCCGACGGCCGCGCTCCGATAACCACCACGGTGGAGATGTTCCGTGCCGATTCGTTCGGCAGCACCTTCTTCTTCGTCGATCTGGACTACAACAGCGGCGTGAAGGGCGCCTACTGGGAGATCTCGCGTGAGCTGTGTTTCTGGAAAAAATCGAAAATGAACTGGCTGTCGGCCCATCTTGAGTATGATGGCGGATTGAGCAAGGCTGCGGGTTCATACAACAATGCGTGGATGATAGGTCCCACTTATTCGGGCCACTCGAAGGACTTCTCGAAGACGTGGTCGCTGACGTTCATGTACAAATACATACCTCATACGGTGGATGCCGCCGGTTGCAGGAAGGAGAGCAATTTCCAGATAACGGGAGTCTGGGGCATCGACTTCGCGCGGGGCTGGTGTACGTTCAACGGATTCTTCGATTTCTGGCGCGAGGCGCGTTCGTGGCAGAACACGTCGCACATATTCTTCTCGGAACCGCAGCTGTGGGTGAATCTGCGGAAGATAAAGGGATGGGACAACGTGCATCTGAGTCTGGGCGGCGAGGTCGAGCTTACGAACAACTTCGTGGCCAAGGGCTTCTATGCCATTCCCACTCTGGCCGCCAAGTGGACGTTCTGACGGCGCGGGTTTCGTGCCGTATGCCGCAGGGCCGCCCCGTCACGGGCGGCCCTGCTTCCGTTTATCCCGGGCTCGGCCGTACGGAGAATGCCGGCGGGCGAAGCGGACATCCGCCGGCCTCCGCGGTGCGGGGCTGCGGCCGGCATGCCCGGCATGGGGCGAAAAAACGGATGTCGGATTTTGCCGTTTGCCGAAAAAAACGTATATTTGTAAGAATATTAACCTATAACTTTTGATACGCATTATGAAATTCAGATTTTTATTCATAGCGATGCTGCTTTTTTCGGCCGCGACCGTGTCGGCGGCAGTGCCGCGCGCCGAGTATCCGCGTCCGCAGTTCGAGCGCGCCGACTGGGTGAACCTGAACGGCGAGTGGAGCTTCGCGCTCGATCTGTCGGCTTCGGGCGGCGACCGCAACTATTACGCCAGCAAGGGTTTCGACGGTAAGATAAACGTGCCGTTCGCACCCGAGAGCGACCTGTCGGGCGTCGGTTACAAGGACTTCATCAACAGCGTGTGGTACCAGCGCGAGGTGCAGGTGCCTGCCGCGTGGAGCGACCGTCGCGTGATGCTGAACTTCGGCGCGGTGTATTACGAGTCGGAAATATACATCGACGGCCGTTTCGTCGGCCGCCACTACGGAGGATCGGATTCGTTCTCGTTCGATGTTACCGATTTCGTTGGCGACGGCGGCCGTCACAGCCTTGTGGTGCATGCCACGAGCGATCTGCGCGGCGGCGAGCAGCCCGGCGGCAAGCAGTCGATGCTTCAGTACTCGCACGGATGCAGTTATACGCGCACGACGGGCATCTGGCAGACGGTGTGGATGGAGGCTGTCGACAAGTGCGGACTGGAGCGCGTTCAGGTGTTGACCGACATCGACCAGAAACAGATAACCGTGATCCCGACGTTCTACTCTCTGGCCGGCGGCAACCGTCTGGCCGTTACGGTGAAGGACGGCGACAAGGTGGTGGCGCGCGCCGAGGCGGCCGCCGCTCAGGGCATGCCGGTGGTCGTTCCGGTCAAGAACCCCAAGTTGTGGAGTCCCGAATCGCCGTTCCTCTACGACGTGGTTTACGAGGTGAAGGATGCGTCGGGCAAGGTGGTGGACCGTGTGGATGCCTACGCAGGCATGCGCAAGGTGCACATCGACGGCAACAGGATATATCTGAACAACAAGCCTTACTACCAGCGTCTGGTGCTCGATCAGGGCTTCTATCCCGACGGCGTGTGGACCGCTCCGTCGGACGAGGCATTGAAGCACGACATAGAGATGTCGAAGGAGGCCGGATTCAACGGCGCCCGTCTGCATCAGAAGGTTTTCGAGGAGCGTTTCCACTACTGGGCCGACAAGCTCGGCTATCTGGTGTGGGGCGAGATGGCCTCGTGGGACAAGAATTTCAACAAGGTGGGCGCCGCCCGCAACTTCATATCGGAGTGGAGCAACATCGTTGTGCGCGACCGCAACCATCCGGCGCTGGTGGTGTGGACCCCGTTCAACGAGGAGTGGGGCACGCCGTCGAACGAGGCCGGCCGCTTTATGACCGACGTGTATCATGAAACCCGCCGTCTCGATCCCTCGCGTCCGGTCAACACCGTGAGCGGAGGACTGTATGTGATCTCGGATTTCTGCACGGCCCACAACTACGAGCAGGACGGCGAGAAACTTCACGAAATACTCTTCAGCGACGGCAAGTTCTACCAGCCGCAGGGCCCGAGCCGCGGATTCGAGCGCGCGATAAACAAACTCCACTACGACGGCAGTCTGCCTTACATCCTCGACGAGTTCGGAGGCATAAAGTGCGGCGAGGCCAACCCGTCGAAGGACGGTTCGTGGGGTTACGGCAATGCGGCCGAGACCAAGGAGGATTTCTACAAGCGTCTGGAGGCTCAGGTGAAGGCCATCGTCGACCACAGCGACAAGATCTGCGGTTTCTGCTACACCCAGCTCACCGACGTTGAGCAGGAGCAGAACGGAGTCTACTATTACAGTCGCGAGAAGAAGTTCGACATGGATCGCGTCAGTGCGATATTCCGTATGAAGGCCGAGGGCTACGAGCAATAGCCGGACGGCGGAGTGAAAGAGTGTTTGTTGACCGAAATTTAAATAGAGACAGATGAAGACGAGAATATTTGCGGCCCTTGCGGCCATGATTTGCTGGGCCGGTGCGCTGGCTCAGCCCCGCGCCGAATACCCGCGTCCGCAGTTCGAACGTGCTGACTGGGTGAACCTTAACGGCGAGTGGAGCTATACGCTCGATCCGGTGCGGACCGGATGGGAGCGCGGACTGAAGGACAGCCGCGGTTTCGACGGCAGGATTACGGTGCCGTTCGCACCCGAAAGCAAGTTGTCGGGAGTGGAGCACAAGGAGTTCATCCCCTGCATCTGGTATCAGCGCGAGATCACGGTGCCCGCCGCGTGGGACGGCCGCGACGTGCTGCTGAACTTCGGTGCGGTGTACTACGAGTCGGAGATCTACATCGACGGCAAGTTCGTCGACCGTCACTTCGGCGGGTCGGACTCGTTCACGGTGGACATAACCAAGTTCGTGAAGGCCGGCGGCACGCACTCGCTGGTGGTGAACGCCAGGAGCGACCTGCGCGGACGTATGCAGTCGGCCGGCAAGCAGTCGCTGCGTCACGGTCCTTTCGAGTGCATGTACACCCGCACCACGGGTATCTGGCAGACGGTGTGGATGGAGGCTGTGGCTCCGAGCGGAATAGCGCGCGTGAAATATTCGACCGATATCGACCGCGGCGAGGTGTCGATGGAGTTCACCATGCGCCGCAATGCCGGCGGCAACATGCTTACGGTGAACGTGCTCGACGGCGGCAAGGTCGTGGCCCGCAATACGGCGCCCGTGGCATCGGGTTCGGTTGTCACGCTGCCGCTGAAGAAGGCCAAGCTGTGGAGTCCCGAATCGCCGTTCCTCTACGATGTGGAGTTCGAACTGAAGGATGCCGCGGGAAATGTGATCGACCGTGCCGTGTCGTATTTCGGCATGCGCAAGATCCACACCGAGGGCAACAAGATATATCTGAACAACGAACCTTACTACCAGCGTCTGGTGCTCGATCAGGGTTTCTACCCCGACGGCGTGTGGACCGCTCCGTCGGACGAGGCGCTCAAGCATGACATCGAGCTGTCGATGGCCGCCGGATTCAACGGCGCCCGTCTGCATCAGAAGGTTTTCGAGGAGCGTTTTTACTATTGGGCCGACAAGCTGGGTTACCTCACGTGGGGCGAGGCTCCGAGCTGGGGTCTGGATGCCAACGACGTCGAGGCCGCGCGCAACTTCCTCATGGAGTGGCGCAATCTGGTGGTGCGCGACATCAACCACCCGTCGCTGGTGACGTGGACTCCGTTCAACGAGGAGTTCTGGCCCGACGAGACGCAGTACCCGCGTTTCGTTACCGACATCTACACCCTGACCAAGCAGCTCGATCCCTCGCGGCCGATAAACACCGTCAGCGGCGGCATACATGTCAAGACCGACATCTGGACCGAACACCACTACGAGCAGGACCCCGAGCGTCTGCGCGAGATCATCTACAACGGCGGACGTATGTTCGTGCGCGATCCCGACGTGCAGGCCCGCCTGCGCGGCAATGTGGGATTCAACCGTCCCGTGCTGAACGATCCGTTCGTGTTCCCGAAGTACGAGGGCGATATACCTTATATATTGGATGAGTTCGGCGGCATAAAGTGCATGGAGGCCAATCCCGCCAAGGACGGCGCGTGGGGCTACGGCGACGCCGCGCAGACCAAGGAGGATTTCTACAAGCGTCTGGAGGCTCAGGTGCGCGTCCTGCTGGAGATGAACGACAAGATGTGGGGTTACTGCTACACCCAGCTCACCGACGTTGAGCAGGAGCAGAACGGAATATATTATTACGACCGCGGCAGCAAGTACGATATGGAGCGCATACGCGCCATATTCCGGATGGCATTGCCCGGGGCGGAGGACAGGAAACAGTAATTTGACGGCGATGCTACGACCGCTTTGATGCCGGTGGCCGCCATGCGGCGCGGGTACAGGTCGCGGGCGGAGTGTCGCGAAAGGAAAAACGACATACATTATGAGACGCATTTTTTGTGCAGTCGCCGCACTGGCTTTCATGGCCGGCTGCGGTGGCGGACAGAGTTCGGACGCCGAGGGTCTGAACCTGATGAAGGAGGAGAATTTCAAGGCCGAGATCGACGGCAAGCCGGTGGCGCTCTATACGCTTTCCAACGGTGATATCACGATGCAGGTGACCAATTTCGGCGCCCGCGTGGTGTCGCTGTGGACGCCCGACCGCGACGGCGGCATGGCCGATATCGTGCTGGGTTACGAGAAGCTGGACCGTTACGTAAACAATACGGGCGAACGTTTTCTGGGTGCCGTGGTAGGACGTGTGGCCAACCGTATCGACAGCGGCCGCTTCACGCTCAACGGCAAGGAGTACACCACGCCGCAGAACAGCAACGGACAGACGCTGCACGGCGGCAACCGCGGTATTGACATGGTGGTGTGGGATGTGGTGGACGTGAAGCCCGACGCCATAGTGCTGCACTATCTGGCGGCCGACGGCGAGGACGGATTCCCGGGTAATCTGGACATAACCATGACCTACTCGCTCACGCCGGAGAATGAGTTTCAGGTGCTGTACATGGCCAAGACCGACGCTCCCACGGTGGTCAACCTGTCGCACCACTCGTTCTTCAACCTCAAGGGCGAGGGCGGCGGAACGATTACGGACAATGTGCTGACCATAAAGGCCGACGGCATAACTCCCACCGACGAGCGCCTGATTCCCACGGGCGAGATCGTGCCGGTGGAGGGCACTCCCTACGATTTCCGCGAGCCGCACGTGATAGGCGAGCGCATAGATGCCGACAACGAGCAGCTGAAGAGCGGTCGCGGCTACGACATGAACTGGGTGCTGGCACGCGAGGATAACGGTCAGGTGGAGACGGTCGCCACGCTGTACGACCCCTCGACGGGCCGCTGCATGGATGTGGCTACCGATCAGATAGGCATTCAGTTTTACAGCGGCAACTTCTTCGACGGCACGTATGACGGAAAGTACGGCGAGCCGCTGCGCTTCCGCGAGTCGGTGGCGCTGGAGACTCAGAAATTCCCCGATGCTCCCAACCACGACAACTTCCCGTCGATCGTGCTGAATCCCGGCCAGACCTATTCGCAGGTATGTATCTATAAGTTCTACACCAAATAACTGACAGCAGAATGAAACGTTTTTTTGCGGCCGTTGCGGCCATTGCGCTGTGCGGTGCTGCCGTGGCGCAGAACCGCTGGGCGATACAGCCCGACGGCAGGACCATACGCATGGAGGTGGGCGAGGCCACCGTGCCCCATGCCGATCACATCGAGATGAGCGGCAAGATGATGGCCGTGGTGCTCTATTGGAACGTCGACCGTGACGGAGTGTTCGGTCTGGACCGCTCGCTCGTGTTCCCCATGCTGCGTACCGTTCCCAACAACACCCACGCGAGCCTCATGTTCCGCAACGATCTGGATGTGGCCTCGATGCTGCGCGTGAACAACCGTCCCGTCAAGCTGCGCAGCCGGACGGTGGAGCTGAACGGCGCCATGACCGTGGTGTCGGATTACAGGGCTGCGGGCCGCGACGGCCGTAGTACCGCGCTGGAGCTTACCCGCACGATATTCCCGTCGATGGAGCATCCGATGATGTGCGAACTCTATTCGGTGCGCAACACGGGCGATACCGAGTATGCGCTGCAGATTCCCGAACTGTCGCATGCCTACACGACCGATCCGGCCAAGGGCGTGAAGGGCAGCTATGTCATAAGCACCGAGGTGCAGGGCGGAGGCGTATTCACGCTCAAGCCCGGGCAGAGCGTCGGCTTCTCGCTGACGGTGCAGGCCTACGAGAAGGACGGCGGCGCCCCTGTGGCGGCCGATGTTGCCGCGGAGTATGCCGGACGCATGGATTTCATCGACAGCATGGACGGCAATCTGGTGCTGGATACGCCTGACGACGTTATCGACACCGAGTTCCGCTATTCGAAGATACGCGCCAGCGAGAGCATCTTCAAGACCAAGGGCGGCTACATGCACGGCCCGGGCGGCGAGAGCTACTATGCCGCCATATGGGCGAACGATCAGGCCGAGTATGTGAATCCGTTCTTCCCCTATCTGGGCTATGGCGTGGGCAACGAGTCGGCGATAAATGCGTATCGCCATTTCGCCCGCTTCATGAATGACGAGTACAAGCCCATTCCCAGCTCGATCATAGCCGAGGGCGACGACATCTGGAACGGTGCCGGCGACCGTGGCGACGGAGCCATGATCGCCTACGGTGCGGCGCGCTATGCGCTCACGCGCGGCGACCGGACCGAGGCCGAGGAGCTGTGGCCGCTGATAGAGTGGTGTCTGGAATACTGCAAACGTCAGATAAACGACAAGGGCGTGGTGAAATCGGACCGCGACGAGCTTGAGGGCCGTTTCCCCGCGGGCGATGCCAACCTGTGTACCTCGACGCTCTATTACGACGCTCTGCTGTCGGCCGCCTCGCTGGGTGAGTCGCTGGGCAAGAGCGGCGCGCAGACGGCCGACTACCGCCGTCGGGCCAAGGCCATGCGTGCGGCCATCGAGTCGCATTTCGGTGCCAATGTGAAGGGGTATGATACGTACCGCTACTACGAGGGCAACGACATCCTCCGCTCGTGGATCTGCATGCCGCTGATCGTGGGTATCTACGACCGTGCCGAGGCTACGATCAATGCGCTGTTCAGGTCGGACCTCTACACGAAAGACGGCCTGCTGACGGCGCAGGGCAGCGAGACGTTCTGGGACCGCTCGACGCTTTACGCTCTGCGCGGAGGTTATGCGGCAGGTTATCCCGATTTCATGACCGAGCAGCTGTCGTACTACTCGAACCGCCGTCTGCTGGGTGATCACGTCCCCTATCCCATCGAGGCGTGGCCCGAGGGAAGCCAGCGTCATCTGTCGGCCGAGAGCGGACTCTATTGCCGCATCATTACCGAGGGCATGTTCGGCATACGCCCCACGGGTATGCGCAGCTTCGATCTGAAGCCCGAGATCCCGGCATCGTGGGATCATGCCGATCTGAACCACGTGCGCGCGTTCGGCAGCGACTTCGACATACGCGTGAAGCGTCTGTCGCCCGACAAACTGCGCGTTACCGTGGCCGAGCACGGTGGCCGCGAGCAGAACTTCACGGTGAAGCAGGGCAAGGTCATAAACGTGAAACTCTGACGGGCGGCGGTCGGAACCGCATGGCGGCCGTAGCCGGCTGCGTGCGATGCCGATGAACGACTGCCGGTGATACCCGTAACCGGCCGTAGCGGGCCGGAGGGACGACTGTTGATAAACAAACCTTAAAAACTATAACGCATTATGAACATTCAGTTAATCAGAGAGAAATTTGCCGAGCATTTCGGCACGAGCGGCGAGTTGTACACTTCGCCCGGCCGCATAAACCTTATCGGCGAGCACACCGACTACAACGGCGGTTTCGTATTCCCGGGTGCCATCGACAAGGGCATGGTAGCCGAGATCAAACCCAACGGAACGGACAAGATCCGCGCCTACTCGGTCGATTTGCAGGACTATGCCGAGTTCGGTCTTAACGAGGAGGACAAACCCGCGCAGTCGTGGGCATGCTACATCTTCGGCGTGGCGCGCGAGGTGCTGAAGCGCGGCGGCAAGGTCGAGGGATTCGACACCGCGTTTGCTGGCGATGTGCCTCTGGGTGCGGGAATGTCGTCGTCGGCTGCACTGGAGTCGACTTTCGCATTTGCGCTGAACCATATCTACAACGAGGACAAGATCGACAAGTTCGAGCTGGCGCGCATAGGCCAGTCGACCGAGCATAACTATTGCGGCGTGAACTGCGGCATCATGGACCAGTTCGCGTCGGTGTTCGGCAAGAAGGGCAACCTCATGCGTCTGGACTGCCGCTCGATGGAGTTCGCATATTTCCCGTTCGATCCCGAGAAGTTCGGTTACCGTCTGGTGCTGCTCGATTCGGTGGTCAAGCACGAACTGGTGGGTTCGCCCTACAACAAGCGCCGCGAGTCGTGCGAGCGTGTGTCGAAGGTGCTCGGGCAGGATACGCTGCGCGGCGCCACGATGGAGCAGCTCGATGCCGTCAAGGATCAGATCTCGGAGGAGGATTACATGCGCGCCCGCTATGTGATAGGCGAGGAGCGTCGTGTGCTCAACGTTTGCGAGGCACTGGAGCGCGGCGATCTGGAGACGGTAGGCGCACGTATGTACGAGACCCACTGGGGCATGTCGAAGGACTACGAGGTGAGCTGCGAGGAGCTCGATCTGCTCGCCACCATAGCCAAGGAGTGCGGCGTTGCCGGTTCGCGCATTATGGGCGGAGGTTTCGGCGGATGCACGATCAACCTCGTGAAGGCCGATCTCTACGATCAGTTCGTCGCTGTGGCCAAGGAGAAATTCAACGCTGCCTACGGTCACGAGCCGAAGGTGTACGACGTGGTGATTTCGGACGGCGCGCGTAAGTTGGAGATCTAAACTGCGCATGCGATGAAAAGATTGCTGTTATCGGTCGTTGCCGTGTGCCTCTTCGGAGGCGCATCGGCAACGATCGTTTTACCGAAGGTGCTGGGCAGCAACATGGTGCTTCAGCAGCAGAGTGAGGCCAACCTGTGGGGTAAGGCCGCGCCGAACAGGAAAGTGACCGTAGAGGTGTCGTGGAGCGATGCCAAGGTGCTGACACGCAGCGACGCCGAAGGGCGCTGGGCCGTGAAGGTGGCCACGCCCGCGGCTTCGTTCGATCCGCAGACGATCACCATAAGCGACGGCGAGAGCCTTACGCTGGACAACGTGCTGATAGGCGACGTGTGGATATGTTCGGGGCAGAGTAACATGGAGATGCCGGTGCGCGGATTCAACAACCAGCCCGTGGAGAACTCGCTCGATTACATCATGTCGGGTTCGAAGGAGGCCGGCCGCATACGCATGTTCACCGTGCCGCGCGCCCGTTCCTATGACAAGGATCTGGATGACTGTGAAGGCGGCGAGTGGCTGTGCGCGTCACCGCAGAGCGTGGCCGACATGTCGGCCGTGTCCTATTTCTTCGCCTACAACCTCGTCCGCGCCGTCGATGTTCCCGTGGGAATACTGACGACCAACTGGGGCGGTACGCGCGTGGAGTCGTGGATGCCGCTCGCGGCGTTGAAGGAGTGCGTTTCGGCCGAGCGGTACGAGCAGAAGATTGCCATGGGCGGTATCCGTCCCAGCGAGCTGTACTGCGCCATGGTGGCTCCGGTGCGCAAATTCACGGCCCGCGGTTTCCTGTGGTATCAGGGCGAGGCCAACCTCGGCGATCCGGATCACTACGACGCCATGATGGCCCGCATGGTCGAGCAGTGGCGCGAGGACTGGGGCGATAAGGACAATTCGATGCCGTTCTACTATGTGCAGATAGCGCCGTTCATCTACTGGGGTCCCAACGGAGTGCGCGATATAGACTATCCGCGGTTCGTCGAGTCGCAGGTGCGCGCGCTGTCGGCGATTCCCAACTGCGGCATGGCCGGCATCACCGACATAGGCGAGGTGAGGTGCATACACCCGTCGAAGAAGTTCGAGGTGGGGCAGCGCCTTGCGGCGCTGGCGCTGGCGCAGACCTACGGGCAGGGCGGATTCGAGCCGAAGGCTCCGCAGCTGGAGTCTTACGAGATAGCCGACGGCAAGGTGGTGGTGAAACTGCGCAATGCCGGCCACGGTCTTGTGCCGTGGACTTCGGAACCTATCGCCGGATTCGAGATTGCAGGCGCCGACAAGGTGTTCCGTCCGGCCAAGGCTTCGGTTTCGGACCGCATGCCCAATGCCGTGACCGTGTGGAGCGACGAGGTGAAGGAGCCCGTTGCGGTGCGCTACGCTTTCCGCAACTACATTCAGTGCAATCTGAAGAACACGTTCGGCATTCCGGCCGTTCCGTTCCGCACGGACGACTGGAACGATGTGAGATAGCTTGCGTGTGATGCCGTTGCCGCGGGCGGGTTGCCGCCGGTTGATGCGGCGAATCGCGGACATCATGCAGCAGAGCTGAAATATCCCCGGCGTCGTCCGGCTGTTCAGGAATCCCCTCCCGTGCGAGGGGATTTTTTATTGATGCCGGTCAGCGGCGTGTCCGGCATATGCTGTCACGCGCGGCATAAAGTGCAATAATGAAGTCGAAAAACATAATAATTCGCCCTGCGGTGTCGTTAAAACAAAAAATATGTGTAATTTTGCACGATTACTACCTGCTTTGCGGCAGTAAAAAAATCGGTATGAAACAAAAGTGGTCTTATGTGGTGGCTCTGGCCGTCGTCGTTGCGGCTTTTTGCGGCTGCTCGGGAATACAGAGGGTTATAAATACGGGTGACTCGGAATTGATTTTCGATCGTGCCATGGTCTATTACGAGGCCGAGAAGTGGACCAAGGCCGCTTCGCTGCTTGAGTCGTGCGAACACTTCTACAAGGGGACGCTCAAGGAGGACTCTGTGTCGTTCTATCTGGCGCGCTGCCGTTTCAAGGAGGGCGACTACGCCACTTCGTCAACGCTGTTCGACGAGTTCCGCCGCAGCTTCGGCCGCAGCGTGTTCATGGAGGATGCCGAGGCCATGTATGCCATAAGCCTCTACAACATGTGTCCCACGTCCGAGCGTGACCAGTCGACCACCTCGCAGGCCATAATAGCCATAACGGAGTTCATGTCGCACTATCCCGGAAGCGCCCAGCATCCGCTGTTTCAGGATATGTTGGACGACCTTACGTGGCGACTGCACGAGAAAGCGTACATCAACGCCTACACCTATTATAAAATAGAGCGTTACAACTCGGCCATCATAGCGTTCCGCAATGCGCTGAAAAAGTATCCCGACTCGCACCGCCGCGAGGATGTCATGTACTACATCGTCATGTCGTCGTTCCGTCTGGCCGACAATTCGGTGTCGGACAAACAGATGGACCGTTTCATGACCACGCTCGACTCATACTATTCGTTCGTGATGGAGTATCCCGAATCGAAGTACCGCAAGGAGCTGGATCATGTGGCCGATGTGGCCAAGCGCTACATCGAGAAGAACCGCAAGGAAGAGTAACAACGATAAAATTACACGAAATAAGATGGAGATCAAGAAGAACATTCCCAACAACACGATTACCCGCAAAATCGTCGATCTGGACAAGGATACGGGCAATATCTACGAGAGCATCAACATCATAGCCCGCCGGGCCAATCAGATCTCGTCGGAATTGAAAGCGGAGCTCAACCGTAAGCTGGCCGATTTTTCATCGCCTACCGATACCATGGAGGAGACATTCGAGAACCGTGAGCAGATCGAGATTTCGCGTTACTACGAGCGTTTGCCCAAGCCGGTGATTATCGCTACGGAGGAGTTCCTCGACGACGAGGTGTATTACCGCAGGGGCGGCGAGGCTCAGGCCAAATAGGCCGCCACGGCCGGAATCCGGATGGCGGGCATCGGTCCGGGCCGGATCGGATGAAGTAAAAGATTCCTTGTATGTTGAAGGGTAAACATATTATTCTGGGAATAACGGGTAGCATAGCCGCTTATAAGTCGGCTGTGCTTTGCCGTTTATTTGTCGGCGCGGGTGCCGAGGTGAAGGTTGTCATGACGCCGCTGGCCAAGCAGTTCATCACTCCGCTTACCATGGCCACGCTGTCGAAACATCCCATTCTGGTGGATTTCTTCAATCCGGAGAACGGAGAGTGGAATTCGCACGTGTCGCTGGGCGAGTGGGCCGACTGTTACGTCGTGGCTCCCGCCACGGCCAATACGCTGGCCAAGATGGCCGCGGGAGTGGCCGACAATCTGCTGCTCACCACCTATCTGTCGGCACGCTGTCCGGTGGCTGTCGCTCCGGCCATGGATCTGGACATGTATGCCCATGCCGCCACGCAGCGCAATCTGGACCGTCTGCGCGCCGACGGCGTGCACATTGTCGAGCCTGCTTCGGGCGAACTGGCGAGCGGACTTGTCGGCAAGGGCCGCATGGCCGAACCGGAGTATATTCTGAAGGCCGTCGGTGCCATACTTTCCGAAAAAAAAAAGAGTCTGAAGGGTAAGCGTTTCCTCGTGACGGCCGGTGCCACGATCGAGGCGATAGACCCCGTGAGGTATATCACCAACCACTCATCGGGCAAGATGGGATATGCCGTGGCCGGTGCGCTGGCTGCGCGCGGTGCCGATGTGGTGCTGGTGAGCGGCCGCACGTCGCTCGCCGTGCCTGCGGGTGTGCGCAGGGTGGATGTGCTGTCGGCCGACCAGATGTACGATGCGTGTGTCGGTGAGTTCGGCTCGTGCGACGGTGCCGTCATGTGTGCCGCCGTAGCCGATTATGCGCCGCTGTGCGTGGCTGAGGAGAAGATAAAGAAGGGCGGGGACGACATGTCGATCGCACTGCGCCACACCAAGGACATAGCCGCCGAACTGGGCCGGCGTAAGGAGAGCAGGATTCTGGTCGGCTTCGCCATGGAGACCGAGAACGAAACGGCCAATGCTCAGGGTAAGCTGCGCCGCAAGAATTTCGACTTTATCGTCCTGAATTCATTGCGCACGGAGGGTGCCGGATTTCGCGGCGATACGAATGTGGTGTCGCTTATCGACCCGGCCTCGCGCGAGGATCTGCCCCTGATGAGCAAGGCGGAGGTGGCCGAGCGGATAGTCGATAAGATGGAGGTTTGTTTGAACGGATAGAGATTTTGTTTTATGTTGTGTCGTCTGACTGTTGAAAATTATGCGCTGATCGAGAAACTGGATATGGAGCTCGATCCCCGTCTGAACATCATCACGGGCGAGACCGGAGCCGGAAAGTCGATTCTTCTGGGTGCTCTCGGACTGCTCCTCGGCAATAAGAACGATAGCGGCACCCTGCGCGACGGGTCGCGCAACTGCATCGTGGAGGGAGCGTTCGATCTTTCGGGATACGGGCTGGAGGAGTTCTTCTCCCGGAACGATCTCGATTACGAGCCGCAGACGGTGGTGCGACGCATGATCTCGCCGTCGGGCAAGAGCCGCGCTTTCGTCAACGACATGCCGGTGCAGCTGGCGGTGCTGCGCGAACTCGGCGGACGGCTTATCGACATTCATTCGCAGCATCAGAATCTGGTTATTTCCGACGAGGCGTTCCGCATACGGACTGTCGATACACTGGCTGGTGCCGGCGATGCGGTTGCTGCCTATGGAGCGGTGTTCGGCGAGCTGCGTGCCGCCGAACGCGAACTCGAGCGCATGACGGCCGAGGCCGAGTCGTTGCGCAAGGACGAGGAGTGGCTGCGTTATCAGGTGGCTGAGTTCGACGCCGCGCAGTTGCGCGAGGGCGAGCTCGCTGAAACGGAGGCCGAACTTGCCGTGCTGGAGAATGCCGACCGTATAGGCGAGGCTCTCGTCGCGGTGCGTAACATAATGGATGCCGAGCAGGTGGGCGTGCTGGAGCAGTTGGCCATGGCCGAGAATGCCGTGGCGCATGTGAGCGGCAGTTATCCGCGCGGCGCGGAGATAGCTGCGCGACTGCACTCGGCGATTCAGGAACTTAAGGATATAGACTCGACGGTTGCCGACGACTGCGACCGTATAGAGGCCGATCCCGAACGGTTGCAGCGACTGACCGGACGGGTCAACATGATATATTCGATGTGTCAGAAGCATCGTGTCGCCACGCTTGAGGAGCTCATCGCCGTGGGGCGCGATATGGCGGAGCGTCTGGGTGCCATTACTCACGGCGACGAGAATATGCAGCGGCAGCGTGAACTGATTGCATCGTTGCGGGCGAAAGCCGCGGGGATGGCTTCGGAACTGCATTCGCTGCGTGCGAAGGCTGCAGGTGAGGTCTCGGAGAGTATCGTGCGGACACTCACGTCGCTCGGTATGCCAGAGGCACGTTTCGATGTGGAGGTGAGCGATGTCGGCGAACTGCTGCCCGCGGGATGTGACCGCATACGGTTCATGTTTACGGCCAACGGACGCATGGCACCGCAGCCGGTGGAGAAGATTGCGTCGGGCGGTGAGATATCGCGTGTCATGCTGGCGCTGAAAGCGCTGCTTGCCGTGAGATCGAAGCTGCCGACCATAATATTCGACGAGATCGACACCGGAGTTTCGGGCCGTGTGGCCGATGCCATGGGCGACATAATACGTTCGCTGGCGGGGAATATGCAGGTGGTGGACATAACCCATCTGCCTCAGGTGGCGTCGAAGGGCGACACCCACTTCGTGGTATACAAGGAGCAGAGCCGTACCAACATAACGCGTCTTGCCGAGGCGGATCGTGTGACCGAGATCGCGAAAATGCTTTCGGGCAGCACTGTGACCGATGCAGCGCTTTCGCAGGCCAATATTTTGCTCGGCCGCAAATAGAGTCGCGGAGTTCGTGCCGATTGTCGCCCGCGAACCGACTGCGGCGGCGGGAACCGACCCGTAAAACAGGAATCGGCTACTATATATATAATGTATGGCGACATCGTTATTGTCGGCGGCGAAATGATGCGTTGTAAATTCTATCCCCTTTAAGCTGTTCCGGCGCCATCGCGTTTCGGGGCAGTCTGTCTGTCAGCCGGCGGTTTTTCCGCCGGATTTTTTATGGCGGGAGTTTGGTGAGAGGCGTGCCGACAGAGGCCAATCCCCGGATATTTCAAGATCAACGATTCGTGTTGATGGTGTATATATGGCCTGTTGCGTGCGGCATCCGGTCTGTTCCGTTGCCTCATTCAGGCGCCGGTATGCAATGTGTCATCGTTTCCCAGCCGTTTTGCGTCGGAAATTTTATATATTTAACAGGTTGATTGTAAGCAGTGTTTTGTGAAACGTGCATATTTTGTCAAATAAAAAAGTCCGAATAATTTGGAGAATAAAAAAATCGTGTCTATTTTTGCAACCGCTTTCAGGGAGTTTATAAAGCTGTTTGGGGGC
>CAZFIN010000034.1:0-19979 GCA_964519525.1 uncultured Alistipes sp.
GTAGTGGCATGCCGAGCCTATGCCGAACGCGAGGTGGCCGGCCGAACGTCCCATGGCGGCCACTACGAACCAGTTGGCCGAGGTGCGTGCGTCGTTGTAAACGGCGCGGCCTATCACGGTGCCGCCCTCCTTGGCCGACTGATAGCCGAACGTGGGGGTGCCGGCGGGCAGCGGAAGGTCGTTGTCGATGGTCTTGGGAACGTGGATGTTGGCGATGGGGTAGTGCTTCGCCTCAAGGAACTTGGCGATGCGGTTGGCGGTCGATGCCGTATCGTCGCCGCCCACGGTCACGAGCAGCTTCACGTTGTTGTCCTGAAAGAACGAAAGGTTGAAATTCTCCTCGAAATCCTTGTCGGTGGGCTTGAAACGGCTCATGGTGAGGTACGATCCGCCCTGATTGAAAATGTAGTCGGCCTTAACGAAGTCGAGATCCTCGTGACGGGGATTGGCGTTGAAAAGACCCGAATAACCGTAGTGCAGACCGATTACGCGATAACCTTTGGCGAGGAACGTCTTGGCGACGCTGCCTACGACGGTGTTCATGCCCGGAGCCGGACCGCCACCAGTGAGAATTGCAATAGCCTCTTTCATAGTGTTCTATAATATTAAAAAGTTTGAAGAATCCGTTTTATTGCGCAAAATTAATAAAAATTAGTTCAATGCGGCAGCCCGGTGCGTTTTTTTTGACGCCGGATTGCGGTATCGGTTTCACCCGCCGGGCGGCCGGATGCTGCGCGTTTTGCATTTTGCAGCCGATTTTGTGCGGTATTTATTGGTCCGAACGCGATATTTTGCTATATTTGCGGTATACTACACACCGTATTAACTGAAACCAACTAAATTCGAAAGATTATGAAGAAAATGTTCATGACTGCGGCCGCAGTGCTGGCCGCAATTTCGATGATCGGTCTGACCGGCTGCAAGCCGGCCGAGAAGCAGATCGGTCTTCAACTCTATTCGGTCGGTCAGGACATGGGCGACGTGGCGGCTTCGCTGCAGAAGGTGGCCGACGCCGGCTACAACGTAGTGGAGACGCTGGGCAGCCCCAACTGTTTCGGAATGCCGGCCGCCGATTTCAAGGCGTTGTGCGATTCGAAGGGACTCAGGATCGTGTCGACCCACACGGCGATAGGAATGGACCCCAACGACGAGGCGGGGGTGATGAACCGCTGGCGCGAGGTGTTCGACGGTCTGCGTACCATGGGCGCCAAGTATTGCGTGATCCCGGGATTCAACCTCGGCGGCAATCTTGAGGAGCTGCAGGCCGTGTGCGACTATTTCAACAAGGTGGGCAAGCTGGCCAAGGAGTACGGACTCATGCTCGGCTACCACAACCATTCGCACGAGTACAACGTGATGGACGGACAGGTGATATGGGAGTACATGATCGAGCATACCGATCCCGAGTGCGTGTTCTTCCAGATGGATGTTTACTGGACCACCAAGGGCGGCAAGAATCCGGTAGAATACCTTAAGAAATATGCCGACCGCATAAAGATGCTCCACATCAAGGACGAGATGGTGATCGGCGACAGCGGCCAGATCGACTTCGAGGCTATCTTCAAGCAGTTCTATGCCAACGGCTACTCGGATTTCGTAGTCGAGCAGGAGATGCCCCGCGGTCCCGAGGGCGAGTCGCGCGAGGACCGTATGGCACGCATGTGGGACGGTGTGGCCAAGAGCGCCGCATATCTCGGATCGGCTTCGTTCGTGAAGTAGGATCCGCCGCAGTGCGAAACAGGGCAGCCGGTGCCGGAATTTGAATTCCGGCACCGGCCGTTTTTATGGCCCGCGGCATGTGCGGCTTCCGCTCCGGGAATGGCGCATACGGTCCGGCGTGCGGCGTTTTTTGTACGCTATTTGCATGTGTGTGCGTGTAACCATAATAAATTTGAGTATGGAAAAGAATGACAACAAGTATGGTCAGACCGGCAGCGGCATGACCGGTATGAACGACACCAAGCAGTCGAAGCCCTACGGACAGACTCAGGGGCAGGGATCGCTCAAGGACCGCATAGCCGACAAGATCGACTCGGCGGCGACCAAGGTTGCCGACAAGGTTCATCAGACCGTGGCGCAGCACAAGAGCGGCCAGACCGGTCAGTCGAACGACCGTCCGGGTCAGGACGGAACGAAGACGACGGACGGCTGCGGCTGCGGCGCTCCGAAGTGCGACAGCAAGAAGAACTATTAGTCGCGGCGGGCGGCTGACGTGCAGCCGCCTACCCGCAACTGCGGTCTGCCGTCGCGGCAGACATCGCCGGGTGTGCGTCGGATATTGAGATCCGGCACATGCCCGATTTTTTTTGTCCGGCGGGCGCAGCCGCCGGCGACAGCCCTGTTGAAAAACATTTCCGCATGCAAAAGCGTCGCTTTCTGGATATTTGTTTATCTTTGCATTGACGGCCACGACTGTTCGGCTCAAGTTTTTGTACTGTCGGGTCGTGGCGGTTCCCGCCGGATTGGAGAATGTGGCATTAATAACAGATAACAGCGGTATGGCGGTGCGGCACCGCCTTCCGTGAAAAACAGCGACAATGACGAAAAAACGACTATTATCCCTCATCTGTCTGATGTTTGCGCTCGGGCTCGGTGCACAAAACGGCAGACCCCGCTTCGCCAATACGATCGGGATCACGCCGGAGGATACGCAGCAGAGCATCATCGACAAGGCGGCGCACATCGTTCCTTCGGCCAACCAGCTGAAAGCCTTGCAGAACGAGTTCATCGCTTTCATACACTTCGGTCCCAACACCTTTACGCGGATGGAATGGGGCAGCGGAAAAGAGGACCCGCGCATATTCGACCTCAAGGAACTGGACACCGACCAATGGTGCGAGGCAATGAAGGCCGCCGGCATAAAAATGGCGCTGCTTACGGTGAAGCACCATGACGGCTTCGTCCTTTGGCAGAGCCGCTACACCCGGCACGGCATAATGTCCACCGGATTCAGGGATGGAAAAGGCGACATATTGAAGGACCTGTCGGAATCATGCCGCAAGTACGGCATCAAACTGGGCATCTATCTCTCGCCTGCCGATCTGTATCAGATAGAGAATCCCGAGGGCCTCTACGGCAACCTGAGCCGGAGTACCCTCAGGACCATTCCGCGCGAAGTGCCCGGACGTCCGTTCAGGAACGGGACGCGGTTCGAATTCGTCGTGGACGACTATAACGAGTATTTTCTGAACCAGCTGTTCGAGCTGCTGACCGAATACGGCCCCATACACGAGGTGTGGTTCGACGGTGCGCACCCCAAGCGCAAAGGCGGGCAGACATACAACTACACGGCGTGGCGGAAGCTGATCAGGACGCTGGCTCCCGAAGCCGTCATTTTCGGCCGGGAGGATGTGCGCTGGTGCGGCAACGAAGCCGGCAAAACCAGAAAAACGGAGTGGAACGTAATCCCGTATGCCGTGAACCCCGACACGACGACCCTCTTTCATGACATGACCGACATTGATCTGGGAAGCCGCGAGCAACTGTACAAAGGGGCGTATCTGCACTATCAGCAGGCTGAAGTCAACACCTCCATCCGTGCGGGTTGGTTCTATCGGGATGACACCCGCCAGCAGGTGAGAAGCGCGGATGACGTGTTCGATATTTACGAGCGCGCCGTAGGAGGAAACGCCACATTCCTGCTCAATATACCGCCCAACAGGGAGGGCCGTTTCCCGGACACCGACGTGAATGTGCTGAAAGAGACCGGCGAAAGGATCCGGGATACCTACGGGCACGATCTGCTGAAAGGGGCACGCGGACCGAAAAGGCTGTTGGACGGGAAGTACGGGACGCATGCGGATATAACGGACCCCGTTATAATTTCCTGCCCAGCTCCGGTAACGATCAACCGTATCGTGTTGCAGGAGGCGATAGCCACGAACGGAGAACGTGTGGAAGAACATGCCGTGGATGCGTGGATAGACGGCGAATGGAGGGAGATAGCCCGCGCCACGAACATCGGTTACAAGCGCATACTGAGATTCCCTGAAACGACTACCGACAGAATACGTATCCGCATATTGGCATCACGCCTGACGCCGGCTCTCTGCAATGTTTCGGCCCATCACTACCGTTCGCGTCCGCCGCAGCTGACCGCATGGAAAAGTCGGGACGGTATGGTGGCGATAGAACCGTTGCAGCAGGAATTCGACTGGAAGGCGCACGGGGAGAATGTAGTCGAGAATCTGAATTCGGGTCTGCGGATTCATTACACCACCGATGGCGGCGAGCCGGACGAAGATTCGCCTGTGTATACCGCTCCTTTCCGCATGGGGCAGGGCGAATTGAAGGCCGTAGCCATTGTCGACCGCCAAAAAGGGGCTGTACTGCGCATGCGGTCGGGAATTGTCAAGAAGAACTGGCGGCTGCTCGCCGCAAGCGGCGGGGCGGAGAACTGCGGGGCTGACAAAGCCTTTGATGCCGATCCCGACTCCTGCTGGACGAGCGAGGGGCAGGACGGTTCGCATTTCATTGAGATCGACTTCGGACAAACCGAAACGCTGAAAGGTTTCGCATATACCCCGCCCAAACACGACACCGGCATGATGGCAAAGGGCGATTTGCTGACCAGCACCGATGGAAAGAGCTGGCGGAAAGCCGAAGAGTTCGAGTTCGGCAACCTGATAAACGATCCTACGCAGCGGTTCCACGATTTCGGCAGGGCGATAAGGACGAGATACGTCCGTATCGAGGCGACGGAGACAACCGCCGACGGCAAAACCGTTTCTGTCGCCGAGATCGACTTTTTCTGATCCCGCTCCATAATCCGACCGCCGGTCGGCCGGAGGGTGTTGCACACTGCTGTCGCAACACCCTTCTTTTTTGTCCGTATGGCGTTGCGGCCGGCCGATGCGCGCGATTTGTCGCACCGCGGAGTCTTTGTGGCAAGTGTTTTGCTCCGTATGAGGCATGGGTGCGGTCCTTCCGGAATACCGGGGTCGGACGGTTCCGGATCGTGCCGCCGCAGGAGATGAAAGTCGTATCCTGCCGGTGTCATGCGGTCGTGCGGAATATGCCGCCGGATGGCGATTGCGGCGGAAAGACCATAACAACGTTTAATAAAAAGTATTATGAAAGATTCCAACACCAAGACCACTCCCCGCTCGCAGAGCGGAACAGGCAAGACTGCCACAGCGTCGAAGACTACGCGTACCACCGCCGCACGCACGGGTACCGCGACCGGCCGTGCCGCGGCAAACACCTCTCCGTCGGGCACCGTATCGCGCGGCAACAACCCTACGGGACGCAACCAGTATTCGAAGAAGTAGCCGCCGTGGCGGCACAGTGTCCGGGGCGCGGAATATTCCGCGCCCCGTTTGCGCGTGCCGGTGCCCGTATGTGCCGTTTTTTGATAAAATCGGACCTGCGGCCGATGGCGTTTGCCATAAATTTCTTATCTTTACCCGAATTTATAATCCTCTTGCAGATGGAAAGTCTTTTGGCAGCATACGATACGTTCTTGATTGTCATGGCCGTCACCGCGCTGGCGGTCTTCGTGGCATTGCAGTTCTTCGAGGCCGGTTACGGCTATCTGTTCGACCGCCGCTACGGACCGCCGGTGCCCAACAAGATAGGATGGGTGCTCATGGAGTCGCCCGTCTTCATCATGATGTGGGTGCTGTGGGCCTGCTCCGACCGGCAGTGGGATGCTGTGCCGCTCGTGCTGCTGGGTATGTTCCAGCTGCACTATTTCCAGCGCTCGTTCGTGTTCCCGCTTCTGATGCGGGGCAAGTCGAAGATGCCGCTGGGCATAGTGGCCATGGGCATGGTGTTCAACACGCTCAATGCGCTGATGCAGGGCGGATGGATATTCTACGTGGCTCCGGACGGTTATTACGACGGCTGGTTCTGCCGTCCGTTCATCTACGCCGGCGCCCTGATGTTCTTCGGCGGCATGTTCGTCAACTGGCAGTCGGACTACATCATACGCCATCTGCGCAAGGAGGGCGACACGCGTCACTACATACCGCGCGGCGGAATGTTCCGCTACGTATCGTCGGCCAACTATTTCGGCGAGCTGCTGGAGTGGACGGGTTTCGCCGTGGCGTCGTGGTCGTGGGCCGGCGCCGTGTTCGTGTGGTGGACGTTCGCCAATCTGGCGCCGCGTTCGGCATCGCTCTACAAACGCTACGAGGCCGAGTTCGGCGGGGAGTTCACCTCGCTCGGCCGCAAACGCATACTGCCTTTCATTTATTGAACCGAAAAAAGCTAACCGGCAAATATGGAGAAGGACCTTAAGGATTCGAAACTGTTCACGCCCTACAAGATGGGGCCCGTGACACTGCGTAACCGCACCATCCGCTCGGCGGCGTTCGAGTCGATGGGCAAGGACTTCGGTCCCACGCAGAAACTCAAGGATTACCACGTCAGCGTGGCGCGCGGCGGAATAGGCATGACCACGCTGGCATATGCGTCGGTCAACCGCAGCGGCGTGTCGTTCAACAGTCAGCTGTGGCTGCGCGACGGTATAGTGCCCGAGCTGAAGGACATAACCGACGCCATACACGCCGAGGGCGCCGCGGCCGGCATACAGATAGGCCATTGCGGCAACATGACCCACTGGTCGACGGCCGGATGTTTCCCCGTGTCGGCCTCCACGGGTTTCAACCTCTATTCGCCCACCTTCCACCGCAGGCTGCGCCGCTCGGAGATAGCCGACATGGCCCGCGATTTCGGCCGCGCCGTGGTGACGGCCCACGAGGCGGGTTTCGACAGCGTGGAGGTGCATGCGGGACACGGTTATCTCATCTCGCAGTTCCTTTCGCCCTACACCAATCATCGCCGCGACGAGTTCGGCGGCTCGCTCGCCAACCGCATGCGGTTCGTGGACATGTGTCTCGAGGAGGTGATGGAGGCCGCCGCCCGAACGAATACCGCCGTGCTGGTCAAGCACAACATGGAGGACGGATTCCGCGGCGGAATCGAGGTGCCCGAGTCGATCGAGATAGCCAAGCGCATCGAGTCGTTCGGCGTACACGGCATAGTGTTGTCGTCGGGTTTCGTGTCGCGGGCTCCCATGGCCGTGATGCGCGGACGCATACCGACCAAGACGATGGGTTACTACATGCCGTGGACACAGTGGCCGCAGAAGATCGTCGTGTCGCTTTTCGGCCAGTGGATGATACGTCAGTACGATTTCGAGGAGTGCTTCTTCCTTGAGAACGCACGCCGGTTCCGCCGTGAACTCAAGGGTCCGCTGGTGTATGTGGGCGGACTGGTGTCGCGCCGGGGCATCGAGCGCGTGCTCGACGAGGGGTTCGAGATGGTGCAGATGGCCCGCTCGCTGGTCAACGATCCCGCGTTCGTGAACAAACTGCGCGACGGCGATATAGCCACGCGTTCGGGATGCGACCACAAGGATTACTGCATTGCGCGCATGTATTCGATCGACATGCAGTGCTGCCATAATTGTCAGGATCTGCCCGATGTGATACGCCGCGAACTTAAACTCAAATGAACCGTGCAATGAGACTGGGAGAGGTTGCGCCCGCATCGAAGACGGCGCTCGTTACCGGTGCGTCCAAGGGTATAGGCCGGTGCTATGCGCTGCGGCTGGCCGCGCTGGGGTACAATGTGGTTATGGTGGCCGTCGACGAGGAGGGTCTGAACCGTGCGGCCGACGAGGTGCGTGCGGCCAGTCCGGCGGTCGGCGTGCGCTGTCTGTCGAAGGATCTGGCCACGCCGTCGGCCGGCGAGGAGCTGTTCGCATGGACCGAGGCCGAGGGTATAAAGGTCGACGTGCTGGTAAACAATGCCGGCATGTTCTCGTTCTGCGACATTCTCGACACCCCCGTCGAGCGTATCGAACGCATAATATTTCTTCACGATCTTACCGCTACGAAGACATGCCGCCTCTATGCGGCCGACATGATCGCGCGCGGCGGGGGACGCATACTCAACATGTCGTCCTATTCCATATGGATGCCCTATCCGGGACTGTCGCTGTACAGCGCCAGCAAGGCCTACCTGAAGAGTTTCTCGGTGGCATTCTCGAAGGAGGTGCGCGACCGCGGCGTTACAGTCACCGCAATATGTCCGGCGGGTATCGCCACCGATCTCTACGGACTCTCGCCCCGCTGGCAGAAGATAGGGCTGCGGCTGGGTGTGCTGATGACTCCCGACAGCTGTGCGCGCAGGGCGCTGAACGCCATGTGGCGAGGCCGCCGGTGCCGCGTGCCCGACTGGTGGTTCAGGCTGTTCATTCCGGTATGCCAGATGGTGTCGGGGCCGGTGATGCGCTGGTTGAGGAATTTCACCATGCAGTTTCAGAAATAGAATCCGCGCCGCGGCCGTACCGTTTTCCGCGCACGGCGTATGGCGGAGCGCGATGGGTGCGGGTGGCGCAGTGACATAAAACATACGGGCCGGAATCGAGATTCCGGCCCGTATGTTTTATGGGTTCGTGCGGCCGGGGTCGGGCCGCAGGGTAATGTGTGCCGTTCGTTCGGCCGTGCAGGCAGCCTATTTGTCGCTGTTGCGTATCACCTTTACGTTTACCGCATGTCTGCCCTTGGGATCGCTTTCGGTTTCGAACTCCACATTCTGGCCCTCGGATAACGCCCGGTAGCCTTCGGCGATTATTCCGCTGTAATGCACGAATAATTCGCTGCCGTCGTCACACAGGATGAATCCGTAGCCTTTCGTTCCGTCGAACCATTTCACTTTGCCGGTCATAAGAAGTCTCCTTTCTGTAAAAATAAGTAGTTGTGTTAATTCAGGTTACATCAAAGATAATAATAATTATCGGTTATGCAAGCGAATCGGACGGCTTTTTTTCGCATGATCGTGTCCGTGCGGCTACGGACGGTGGCGGATGGGGTTGCCGGCGGGGCGGTAGACTGCGGCACGGGCTCTCTGCGTGCGCTGAAAACGGCCGGAATGATTAAATAAAAAAGGGTAAGCTACTCATATCGCACCGCTACAACCACATACCCTTGCTTGCTTCCACACCTGGGGGATTCTGTAGGAGCTGGTCGTATAAGACTTACCCGGGCACAAAGGTAGAAAAAAAATAATAGATAGCAAGCGGCGGCGCGAAAAAAGTGTCGCCGCGGGGTCCGAATGTCGGCAAACAGGGCGGACGGATGCCTATTGCGTTCCGCTTTTTTGTAATTTGGCAGGTAAATAGTATATTTGTGCGATATAATTGCGATTCTGCCGATGAAAAAGATAATCGTTCCGTTTCTGGTGCTTCTGGCTGTCGCCGCGGGCTGCGGACTGTGGTGTTACAACGCTTTCTACGGCGGCTGCATTACAGAGCGCAGCAGCCTGTTCATCTATCGTGCCGACACATATCCAGCTGTGGCCGACTCGCTTAAGACGCGTATCGGGCATCATTGGGCCTACGACATATATGCCGACAGGCTCAATCTGCCCGAAACGTTCAAGCCCGGTCACTATGTGCTGGAGGAGGGCATGAGCGTGATCGACGTGGTGCGCATGCTTAAGCTGGGTCTGCAGACTCCGGTGAAGGTCACGATGAACAATGTAAAGACCCCCGCTTTTCTGGCCGGCAAACTTGCCCGGCAGATAGAGGCCGACTCGGTGCAGCTCGTGTCGGCGTTCATGGACAGGGCCAAGGCCGAACAGCTCGGATTCTCCGACCCGCTTACGATGTTCTCCATCTTCCTGCCCGATACGTACGAATTCTACTGGACGGTCACGCCCGGCGATTTCATCGACCGCATGTACAAGGAGTACAAGAAGTTCTGGGCTGCGTCGGGCCGCGACGAGAAGCGCAAGCGCAGCGGTCTGAACCGGGTGGAGGTGGCGACTCTGGCCTCGATCGTCTACGAGGAGACGCGCAAGACCGACGAGATGCCGCGCATAGCGGGCGTCTACGTGAACCGTCTGCGCCGCGGAATCCCGCTTCAGGCCGATCCGACGATAAAGTATGCCATGCAGGATTTCGGCCTGCGCCGCATCCTCTACCGCCATCTGAAGTACGAATCGCCCTACAACACCTATCTGCATCGCGGGCTGCCGCCTTCGCCCATATGCATGCCCAGCGTCGAGGCCATCGACGCGGTGCTGAATTACGAGGATCACGACTACATATTCTTCTGCGCGCGTCCGACGTTCGACGGCTACCATAATTTCGCCCGCAATCTGTCGGAGCACAACGCCAATGCCCGCGCCTATCAGAACGAGCTCAACAAACGCAAGATAAAATAGGCGCCTGTTCGCTCCGGCCGCCGCAGTCCGTGTTGCCGGAACGGCGTATTATTCGTACTTTTGTACCGTGCGACCGCACGGCGGAACCGGACCGCCGGTGATGACTGAAATAAAAAAGACTAAAACTGAATAATTATGAAAAGAAACGGTTTCTGGAACGAGGCTTCGCGATGCGGAGCGATCGTCGGTTTGGTAAATGTGGCTTTCGAGCTGGTTAAATCGGTTGTTCCCGCATTGGGTTTCATAACGGGGCTGGCAAGTTTCGTCGTGACGATCTATCTGCTGTGGCATTTCACGGCCCGTCGCGCCAAAGGCTTCGGCAACGAGGGTTTCACCTACGGCCAGAGTCTGGGATTCATCGTGGCCATGGGCATCTTCGCGGGCATCGTCACCGGTGCCTATCAGATCGTGGCGAGCAATTTCCTGCTCGTCAACAAATACGAGGAGATGTACAATACCGTCATCGCCGCCTATTCGCAGATGCGCGTGTTCGACAATGCGACGATGAACACCGTCACCAAGGTGCTGCGCTCCACTCTGTTCTCGCCGCTGCCAGTGCTTCTTAACAACGTCCTGAGCGGTGTCCTCGGCTACGGATTCTTCGGCTTGTTCATCTCGATCGGCACCAAGCGCGAGCCCGACATGTTCGATTCGTCGGACGAGGAGTAAATCCGACGCAGATATGCAGGGCATGGAACACGGTTTGGACATATCGGTAGTCGTACCGTTATATAACGAGCGCGAGTCGCTCGGCGAGCTTGTCGCGTGGATCGACCGCGTGGCCCGCGAGAATGCACTCGGCTACGAAGTGATCATGATCGACGACGGTTCTTCCGACGGTTCGTGGGAGGAGATCGAACGCCTCAAGGGCGAATATCCGGCGGTGAAGGCGATACGCTTCGCGCGCAATTACGGCAAGTCGGCCGCGCTGTACTGCGGGTTCGCCGAGGCGCAGGGCGAGGTGGTGTTCACCATGGACGCCGATTTGCAGGATTCGCCCGACGAGATTCCCGGGATGCGCCGCATGATCGTCGAGGAGGGGTACGATCTGGTGTCGGGCTGGAAGCGGAAGCGCTACGATCCGGCGGGCAAGCGTCTGCCGAGCAAGTTCTTCAACTGGACGGCGCGTGTAGTGTCGGGCATCCGTCTCCACGATTTCAACTGCGGCCTGAAGGCTTACCGCCGCCGCGTGGTGAAATCGATCGAGGTCTACGGCGAGATGCACCGCTATATTCCCATTCTGGCCAAGCATGCCGGTTTCACACGTATCGGCGAGAAGGTGGTGCACCACCACGAACGCAAGTACGGTGTGTCGAAATTCGGTATGGAGCGCATGGTGAAGGGTTATCTCGATCTTGTCACCGTGTCGTTCATGTCGCATTTCGGCCGTTCACCCATGTACTTCTTCGGCAGTCTGGGCACCGTCATGTTTCTGCTGGGAGGCTCTACGACGGTGTGGGTCATAGCCGCGAAACTCTACAAGCAGGCGCACGGCATGCCGATACGCGGAGTCGCCGATCAGCCCCTGTTCTTCGTGGCTATTCTGGCCGTGATACTCGGCGTGCAGCTTTTTCTGGCCGGATTTCTCGGCGAGCTTATCAACCGCCGGTCGCCCGACCGCAACAGCTATCTGATCGACAAGACAATAAAATAACAAACACACTATTATGATACAACGCATTCAATCGCTCTATCTTCTGGCCGTCGCCGCCCTGATGGCCGCGGCCGCGCTTGTGCCGCTGGCATATTTCGTCGGCGGGGTCGACGAGTATCTGCTCTACGCCTTCGCGCTGAAAGGCCCCGGGGCGTCGCACTCTACCGTATATATGGGAATAGTGGTCGTGCTGGCCGCCGTGGTGCCGTTCGTTACCATTTTCCTCTACCGTAACCGCATGTTGCAGATCCGTCTGTGCGCCGTCGAACTGGTGCTGTTGGTTGGATCGGCCGTATTCATGGCCATCTACTACTATCTGAGCAACCGTCTGTTCGCGCAGATGGAGTTCCATACTCAGGGATTCCGAATCGCGGTGTTGTTTCCCGTAGCGGGTATCATACTCGATTACTTCGCCATCCGCGCCATATTCCGCGACGAACTGCTGGTAAAATCGCTGGACAGGATAAGATAGTTTCAATACAATATTGCATATCGTGCGGCTGCAAGTATTGCGGCCGCGCTTTTTTATTGAAAAAGTGTGCTGCGTACGGTTTCTGAATGAAATAATTGGTTATATTTGTCATACCCGCCGTTGTGTGTGCTGATTGTTAACCCTTGTTTCCGTATACATCTATGAATAAGTTCCTGCTCCCTGTTTTTGCCGTTGCGGCAGTGTTGCTGACCGTTGGCTGCTCGTCGAAAAAAGAGTTTCTGCCGCAGCTTGAGATAGCCTCGGCCGATGGCGCCACGCTGTCCGGTGCGTCGGTGAATTGCTCCGGTTCGGGCGTGACGACTGCGATCCGCATCACATGCAATGCCGCGTGGAGGATAGAGTGCGAATCGGCTTGGGTCGGATTCCCGGTTCGCGAGGGGGCGGGGGACGCCGAGGTCACGCTTGCCGTAGGCGGGTCGGACCGTTCGCGCAGTGCCGTAGTTACGGTCTGCATGCCCGGTTATCCGCAGATGCGCCGCTCGTTCGACGTGGTGCAGATAGTGACGGAGGAGCCCGGAAGCACCGATGACCCCGATGATCCCGATGACCCCGACCGGCCCGACGATCCGGATGATTCGGGCGACTCGGAACCGCTCGAACTGACCGTTGCGCAGATCAATGCGCTCATGCCCGACGCCGGTGGCCGCAGGGTGGCCGACGAGGACCGCGACATACGTTTCGTGGCGGTGGTGCAGAACGATGTGTCCGCGGGCAACTATCCTTCGGGATGGCTTTTCCTTGCCTCGCCGGAGGGGAGCGACGGCATAGGTCTGTTCGGCGGACCGGTCGATCCGGCCGTGTGCGGACTCGAGGCGGGTGCCGCCGTCACCGTTACGCTTCGTGCCGGCAGGGCTGTGCTGGCGAATGACGGCGGCATGCGTTACGTTACCGGCGACGACGATTGGGTTGCGATCGGGAGCGGCGGGACTGCGGCAAGCATCGTGCCCTGCGAGGCCGATCCCGCCCGTTTGGCCGATTTCCAGAGCATGACGGTGCGCATCGACGGTGCCTGTCCCGACTCCGGCGGCGTGTGGTGCACCGATGCCGACGGGTGTCACGTTTTTACGGCCGGCGGGGTTGTGTTCGACGTGTATGTATGTGCCCGCGCGGAGTCGTTCGCCGGCCGGCGGTTCGAGCGCCGGGAAGGACCGGTCTGCGGAATAGTTACCGTCAGCGACGGTCGGGTGAGAATCTATCCGCGTAATGCGAATGACGTGGCAGCTCTCGATTATACGGAACCTGCGCCGCCGGCGGAACCCCTTGCTGTCACCATTCCCGAACTTGTCTCGAAAGCGGACGGAGCCTCGGGGCCGGTCGTGATTGACGGGGAGCACGACCGCGTGCTTACCGCGGTGGTCATGAACGATGCTGCCGGGGGCAATTTCGACCCGTCGCATCTTATACTTGCCGCCGAGGAGGCATCTTCGGCCGGCAACGGCATCGTTGTCGCCGGAAGCGTGGCGGCACCGGCGGCCTTGGGCGTCGCGCGCGGCGACAAGGTGGAGGTGCTGCTGAAGGCGGGACTGTGTGTCGTGTACTGTTACAACGGCATGTACGAGGTGACGGGCGACGCGTCGGCCGCATGGGTCGAGGTGAGGACCGTAGCCTCGGGGCTCGATGTGCGGCCGGCGGACATAACGCCGGACGGTATCGCCGCCTATCAGTCCATGCCGGTGTGTCTGCGCGGCGTCCGGCCCAAGGATGGCGGCGGAGTGTGGAGCTCGGCGGCCAACGGCGGGTTCGTCGATTTCGTGACGGCCGACGGAGCCGGATTCAAGGTGTTCACCGAAGCCCGCGCGGCGTTCGCCGACGGGAGATATTATGCTGTCGAGGGTGATCTGTACGGACTCGCACGGGTGATTCCCACGGCTTCCGGCCACACGGTGTGCGTCAGTCCGCGCAATGCCGGCGATGTCGCGGCCTTCGCCGAGGCTCCCGACGATGATCCGGCACCCGAACCTACGGTTCCCGACGATGATCCGTCGCCGGAGCCGCCGGCACCCGACGACGGCGGGTATTCCGCGGTGACATCGGTGGCGGGGCTTGCGGCCGGAACCTATTATATGGGAGGTTATCAGGGCGATAGGCTGTATCTTGCCTGTGGCGGAATCACCTCCGTCGGACATGCGAATACCGCCGGATACGAGTTAGGTGCCGACGGCACACTGTCGCCGGCCGAATCGGCCGAGGCCGTCGAGGTGGTTCTGGAACCGGCCGGCGTGAGGAACGGTTACTATATCCGTTTCGCCGGCGACGGCTATCTTACGGCCACGGCGGCCGGACCGGGCAGCCTGAAATTCTCCGCCGCCCCCGAACGTTACTGGATTTTCACTGACAATCCGGACGGCGGATTCGATCTGTTGCAGTCGGGGGACATCGGCGTGAGGCTCATCATCTCGGCCCGCGCCGGCAGCGCGCTGCTGCGCAGCGTGGCGGCCGACGAGGAGGGTAATCCGATAGTGCTGCTGCGCCGCAATCAGGCTGCCGGATAAGAGTGTCATGCTGCGCCGGACCGCCATATTTCTGCCAGCCGTGCTGGCTGTCCTGCTGACGTTTGCAGCGGGGCCTTCGCGCCCGCGCTATGTCGTGGCGTTTTACAATCTTGAAAACCTCTTCGACACGATCAACGATCCCCGCACCTCGGACGAGGACATGCTGCCGCTTTCCGACCGCGAGTGGGGTACCGCACGTTACCGCGCCAAACTGTCGGCTCTTGCACGCGTGATTGCCGATATGGCCGCAGAGAACGGATTTCCCGCCGTCATCGGTGTCGCCGAGGCCGAGAATCGTGCCGTTCTCGAGGAACTGGCGGCCGAGCCGTCGATCGCCGCGGCGCGGTATGCCGTCTGTCACTACGATTCTCCTGCCGATCCGCGCGGCATTGATGTGGCGTTCCTCTACCGTCCCGATCTGTTCACGATCGAGGGCAGCCGTTCGTTCCGCGCCTCCGGTGATCCCGGCATGCGCACGCGCGATTATACGGCCATGTGGGGACGGCTCGGCGGCGAGCGGTTCTTTTTCCTTGCCGCGCACTGGCCCTCGCGGCGCGAAGGCGTGGAGTTCTCGGCTCCGTGGCGCGAGGCGTGCGCCCGCCGCATGCGTGCCATTGTCGACTCCGTGACGGCGGCCGATCCGGCGGTGCGTGTGGTCATAACCGGCGACATGAACGACAATCCGTCCGACCGCTCCGTCGCCTGCGTTCTCGGTGCCGCGGGGCGCGGGAGAGAGTTGCGCCATGCCGGACTGTTCAACCCTTTCGCCGCCGTGAAGCGTTCCGGCGGCGGATCGACCCGCTACGACAGGCGATGGAACATGTACGATAACATAATCGTGTCGCGTAATCTCGTTCACTCATCCGTCGATTCGCTGCATCTGCTTCCCGCAGGCGGAACGAAACGCCGTGGGGCCGTGTTCCGCCGCGGTTACATGCTCTCGCGCACGGGTGAACCCGAACCCGCGTTCCGCGGGAACGGCTACGCGGGCGGTGCGAGCGACCATCTGCCGGTATATGTGATTCTGGGTCGGGAGTGAATACCGTTTCGGCTGAAAATTCACTGCCGGATATGCCGGTTCGCCGGAATTGGTTATCTTTGTATTGCGATTGCCGGCTGTCGGGCGGGATGTTTCCCGAGTGCGGCGGCTGGCGGTACGTACGAAAACAGTGTCAAGAATTATGAATATCGAGGAATTTCGCGAATATTGTCTTTCGCTTGAAGGCGCCAGCGAACGGATGCCTTTCACCGAGGTAAAGGATGAATACAGCCGCGACGTACTTTGTCTGTATGTCGCCGGAAAATGGTTCTGCTTCGTGAATATCGTGGCATTCGACTTCTGCACCATCAAGTGCGATCCCGACGAGGCCGCTTGTCTGCGGTCGCGCTACGCCGGAATAAAGGCCGGATGGCACATGAACAAGAAGTACTGGATCAGCGTTTACTTCGACAGCGATGTTCCCGATGCGATGATACGTGAGCTTGTCCGCAAATCGCATGACATGGTGGCTGCCGGAGGCAGGAGGCGGACGGACAGACAGATGAAATTAGAAATGTGACATGAACTGATTAAACTGTTATTACGATGGAAAAGAGTGTGTTCCGATACAAGATCGACCCGCAGCGCGTCGATTTCACCCAGCGTGCATCGGTTTCGTCCATGTGCGACATCATTCTCGAAGCGGCCGGCGAGGATGCCCACCGGCGCGGGTTCGGCATCGACGTGCTGGCCGGGCGCAACCTCGGATGGGTACTTTCGCGCATGTGCGTCGAGCTCGACCGCATGCCGGCGCAGTACAGCGAGTTTACGCTTCATACGTGGATCAGCGATTACAACCGTCTGGCCTCCACGCGAAATTTCACCCTCACCGACGACGGAGGCCATGTCTTCGGACGCGCCGTGTCGCAGTGGTGCATGCTCGACCTGGCCAGCCGCATGCCGGCCGATCTGAGTACCGTAGCCCGCATGCACGACGGTGTGGTGGTCGATGCTCCGTCGCCGTGCGAGCGTCCGCGCCGCATAGGGGCTGTGGACAGCGATCAGGTGGCGTGCCACCGCGTGGCATACAGCGATATTGATTTCAACCGCCACATGAATACCATGCGTTATGTCGATATTGCGTGCGACACGCTGCCTATCGACGAGATCGAACACCTCGACGCCGTGCGTATGGACCTGAATTTCATGCGTGAATCCCGCTACGGCGACGAGCTCCGTCTGTTCTCAGGACTCCGTACTTCCGATCGCGTGTTCGAGTACCGCAACGCCGCCGGCGAGGCGCTGTGCCGGCTGTCGCTGGAGCTGCGGTAGGGGAGTGCGGATGCGCGTCGGTCCGCTCCTTGTACTGGGCGATTTTTTTCACCTGCGTTTAATTTGGAATGTGTTTTGCCGGACATGTTCCAAATTCTTTTTTATCATGGGAAATACAGCTAACAAGTATCAGAAGAGCATCGACATGTTGAACGATGCCGTCCGCAAGGAGATAGCCACCTCGTTGCAGTACATGTATTTTCACGTCCATCTTGAGGATGCGGGCTACGAATATCTGGCGCGCTACATGCACAAGGCCGCCATCGCCGAGATGCGGCATATCGAGATGATGGCCGAGCGAATCCTTTATCTCGAGGGCGACGTCGACATGAACCCGTGCGAACCTACGCGCAACATCACCGATGTGGACGACATGCTGAGTTTCGCCCTCAAGCTCGAGCAGTCGACGGTCGACTCCTACAACGAATATTCGCGTCTGGCATCCGAGGCCGGCGATTCGGTGACTCACCGCATGTTCCAGAACATCACGGCCGAAGAGGAGGAGCATCTCGACAATTTCCGCACCGAGCTTCAGAACCTCAAGGATTACGGCGAACTCTATCTCACCATGCAGTCGGTGGGCCACAGCCGCGAGATGGCTAAAAAGTAGGACGGGCGGTTGCGCATGCGCCGAATAATGACTATATTTGTAAGGGTCGACCATATGCGGTCTCACCGCGCCGGAGTCCCGCGCCGGTCCATGCTGCGGCATGGCGGTCTGTGCGCGGTCGTGCTGCGGCCGGGAATACGGCCTGCTCCGCATGCCGGTGCGGTTCGGACGGACCGCCGGTGCGGACATATGTGATCCCCCTTTGAAGAACCAGCCGCCGGTGTGAGCCGCAGCGGCAGACAAATGATGCTTTGACAATGAAGATAGTCATTCTCGGTCCCGCGCATCCCTATCGCGGCGGGCTTGCCTCGATAATGGAGACCATGGCACGCGAGTTCATCCGTCGCGGCGACGACGTGAAGGTGTACACCTTCACGGTGCAGTATCCGTCGCTTCTTTTTCCGGGCAAGAGCCAGTATTCGGAATCGCCGGCGCCGGCCGATCTGCATATCGAGCGTGTGGTGAACACCGTCGATCCGTTCAACTGGGTGGCCGTCGGCCGGCGTCTGCGCCGCGAGCGTCCCGACATGGTGCTCATGAAGTACTGGACGCCGTTCATGGCTCCGTGTTTCGGCACCATAGCCCGCATAGCGCGTGGCAACGGGGTCACGCGCGTGATCTGTCAGATCGACAATGTGGAGCCTCACGAGCACCATCTCACCGACCGGCCGTTCAACCGCTACTATCTGGGAGCCGTCGACGGGTTCGTCTACATGTCGGAGCAGGTCCATGGTGAACTGCGAGCCTATTCGTCGGCACCGATGCTCTACTCGCCGCACCCGATGTTCGAGAATTTCGGCACGGCCGTCGACCGCCGTGAGGCGTGCCGGCGTCTGGGACTCGATCCCGACATCCGCCATACGCTTTTTTTCGGACTCATCCGCGATTACAAGGGTCTCGATCTGCTGCTGCGCGCGTGGGCCGTGCTGCGGCCGCAGGGCCGCCGGCTGATAGTGGCGGGGGAGTTTTATGCCCCGCGCGACAGATATGTGTCGCTGATCGAGAGTCTCGGCCTGCGCGACGAGGTGGTGCTTCACGACCGTTTCATCGCCGACGACGAGGTGCGTTACTACTTCTCGGCGGTCGACTGTCTCGTGCTGCCTTACCGCTCGGCTACGCAGAGCGGCGTGACGCAGATAGCCTACAACTTCTCGCTGCCAATGATCGTCACCGACGTGGGCGGCCTGCCCGAGATCGTGCCCGACGGACGCACCGGGCTGGTGTGTCCTCCCACGGTGGATGGCATAGCCGGTGCCCTGCGCCGCATGGGCGACGACGGAGTGCTGGAGCGTCTGCGCGGCAACTTCGCCGAGGAGCGTAAGCGTTTCTCGTGGAGCGCAATGTGCGACAGATTGACCGAGGTGTGGCGTCTGACCGAATGACCGGGGCGTCGGGCTGATAGAGAAATGCTCACGGATCATATGATCCGTGAGCATTTCTTGTCTGGCGCGGGGGATACATCCCTATGCCTTTATTTGCTTATGTTGGGTTCCTCCAGCTTATAGCCGTATTTCCTGTCGGCCGCTTTAAGCAGGAAAGCCACCACGAGCGACAGCAGGGCTATGAAGCAGAACGTGACCTCGGGCAGCGTGTAGTCGTAGATGTTGCCCCCCCCCTCGGAGCCGGCTATGCAGTAGGTGTCGAGTATCCAGCCGATGAGGTTGGGTACGCCCCACAGGCCTATGTTTTGGATGAAGAATATCAGCGCGTATGCCGTTCCCAGCTGGTGCTGCGGGAATATCTTCGCCACGGCGGGCCACATGGCCGAGGGTACGAGCGAGAAGGCTATGCCGAGGATTATCATAAGCCCGATGGCCACTGCCGCGCCGTCGATGAATGGCATGGCATACACTCCGTGTACGAATATAAGCATCGCGGCACCCAGCGCCATGATCGACGCACTTCGGCCGCGACGGTCGATGAAACCGCCGAATACGGGGGTGAGTATCAGCGCTCCGAGTGCTGGCAGTCCGGCTATGGTACCGGCCAGATTCTCGCTTATGGCGTATTTGTTCATCAGGAACTCCGACGCGAACTTCTGGAACGGGAACACGCACGAGTAGAACAGCACGCAGAGCAGTGCGATGAGCCAGAAGCCCACGTTACCGAGGATGTTGCCCACGTCCTTGAACGAGAATTTCTCGTCGTTGCTCTCGTTAGTCTGCTCCAGCTGGCTGTCGAGCTTGCGGTCCATCACCGAGAATATGAAGAACGCCACGAGTCCGCCCAGCAACAGGAACAGA
>CAZFIN010000035.1:0-19821 GCA_964519525.1 uncultured Alistipes sp.
GGGGACATACGAATCGAACTCGCTTGCGCAGGTGTCGATCATCTTGTACACCGGAAATATCTTCTCCGTGCGGCGCAGGCCGAATACCTCAGCCTCGCTCATTCCCCACAGCTGGCCGATGTATTTGTCGCTGAAGCCCATTCGCTTGGCATCGCGCAGCACCTCGACGTCGCCGCGGGCCGCGGCAACGGTGCTCTCCAGTTCGACGATGTTCTTGAACTTCTCGAGGAACAGCATGTCGATCTTGGTGTGGTTGTAGATGATGAGCAGATCGACACCCTTGCGGATCAGCTGCGCTATGGCATACAACCGGTCGTCGGTTCCCTTGCGTATGTATTCCAGCAGCTCGTCGACTGCCACGTCGTCGAACTTCCTGTTGTGTATGTGGCACACACCAGTCTCCAGCGAGCGCACAGCCTTCAGAAGGCTCTCCTCGATAGTGCGGCCGATGCTCATCACCTCGCCGGTAGCCTTCATCTGCGTGCCCAGTTCGTTCGACGCGTCGCTGAACTTGTCGAACGGGAAACGTGCTATCTTGGTCACCACATAGTCGAGCGTAGGCTCGAAGCTGGCAGGGGTGTTGGCTATCTGTATCTCGTCCAGAGTGAGTCCCACTGCGATCTTCGCGCTGACGCGGGCAATGGGGTAGCCGCTCGCCTTCGACGCCAGAGCCGACGAACGCGACACTCGGGGATTGACCTCGATGATGTAGTATTTGAACGACAGCGGATCCAGCGCGAACTGCACGTTGCAGCCGCCCTCGATCTCCAGCGCACGTATGATCTTCAGCGCGCTGTCGCGCAGAAGCTGGTACTCCTTGTTGGTGAGCGTCTGGCTCGGCGCCACGACGATCGAGTCGCCCGTATGTATGCCCACGGGGTCGATGTTCTCCATGTTGCATATCGTGATGGCCGTATCGTTGCTGTCGCGCATCACCTCGTACTCGATCTCCTTGTAACCCTTTATGCTCTTCTCCACCAGAACCTGATGCACGGGCGAGAGCACGAGCGCGTTGCGCATGATCTCGCGCAGCTCCTCCTCGTTGTCGGCAAAACCGCCGCCCGTACCGCCCAACGTAAATGCGGGACGCAGCACGACAGGATAACCGATCTCGGCGGCAGCCTTCACGCCATCCTCCATCGTATTCACCACAATCGACGGCAGCACCGGCTCGCCTATGCTGAGACACAGCTCCTTGAACAGCTCGCGGTCCTCGGCTTTCTCGATGCTCCTGAACGATGTGCCGAGAATCTCCACCTGACACTCCTCCAGCACGCCCTTCTTCGCGAGCTGCACCGCAAGATTCAGTCCCGTCTGACCACCGAGGCTCGGCACTATGGCGTCGGGACGCTCGTAGCGCACGATCTTGGCCACATACTCCAGCGTGAGCGGCTCCATGTACACCTTGTCGGCTATGTCGGTATCGGTCATGATCGTGGCGGGATTCGAGTTCACGAGAATCACCTCGTAGCCCTCCTCCTTCAGTGCCAGACACGCCTGCGTACCGGCATAGTCGAACTCGGCGGCCTGACCTATGACGATCGGACCCGATCCGATCACCATTACTTTCTTTATATCGGTTCTCTTAGGCATTTTGATACTCCTCCATCAGTTTAATGAATTTATCGAAAAGATAGGTGCTGTCCTGCGGACCCGGGGCGCTCTCAGGGTGGTATTGCACCGAAAATACCTTGTCCTCCGCACACTCCACGCCCTCGATGGTGCCGTCCAGCAGATTCACGTGCGTGGGACGCAGACGCGTACCCTCCACCGATGCGCTGTCCACCGCGAAATTGTGGTTCTGGCTGGTGATCTCGATGCGGCCTGTGTCCAGATTCTTCACGGGATGGTTTCCTCCGCGGTGGCCGAACTTCATCTTGAACGTGCGGGCACCGTAGGCCAGCGAGATGAGCTGGTGACCCAGACATATTCCGAAGAGCGGAATACGGCCGCGCACCTCCTTTATGAGATTCACCACTTCGGGAACATTCTCCGGGTCGCCCGGTCCGTTCGAGAGGAATATGCCGTCGGGATTGAACGCCATGATCTCCGGCAGGGTAGTGTCGTAAGGCACTATCGTGACATTGCACCCCTTGGCATTGAGCTGGCGGATGATGTTGTATTTTATTCCGCAGTCCACCGCCACTATGTCGTACTTGTGGTTGGGCGTGCGCGAGAACCAGCGTTTGCGGCAGCTCACCTGCTTCACCTGATCCGACTGGAGCGGCGTAGAGAGAATCATCTCCATGGCCTTCTCGTGCGGAGTGTCGACATTCACTATGGCTGCGCGCTGACAGCCCTCGTCGCGTATTATGCGCGTTATCATGCGGGTGTCCACACCTCCTATGCAGGGTATGCCCTGCTCGTCCAGCACCTCCGAAAAGGTCTTGGTATAACGGAAGTTGCTCGGGTTCTCGTTGCACTCGCGCACCACCATGCCGCCGATCGAGGGGAACTTGGTCTCGAAATCCTCGTCGGTGATACCGTAGTTGCCGATCAGAGGATAGGTCATCACGACGATCTGACCCGTATACGACGGATCGGAAAGAATCTCCTGATAGCCCACCATCGAAGTGTTGAAAACAAGCTCGCAGACACGCTCGACATCGGCTCCGTAGCCATATCCGAAGAACTCGCGGCCGTTTTCAAGAACTAACTTTTTTGTAAATGGTTTCATTAGTCTGTCTTATGATTTTTTATCTCCAATTATTCTTTTTCATACGCCACCCGGCCATCGACCAGCGCCAGCACGCACTCTCCGTACAGACGCCACCCCTCGAACGGGGTGCTGCGGCCTTTCGAGCGGAATGACGAGGGATCGACCGTAAATTCCGCGCCGAGGTCGAACACCGCAATGTCGGCCGCCTCGCCCTCGGCCATTCCGCCTCCCAGCGAGAATATGCGGCGGGGCGCCTCGGCCATAAGCTCCACCATGCGCTCCAGCGTTATCACGCCCGTGCGCACCAGCTTGGTATATATCACGGCGAACGATGTCTCCAGTCCGACCACTCCCATGGCGCTGCCCGCCAGTCCGCGCGACTTCTCCTCGGCCGTATGCGGAGCGTGGTCGGTGGCTATGACATCTATCGTACCGTCCTTAACCCCCTCGACCAGCGCGTCGCGGTCGGCCGCCGAGCGGATGGGCGGATTCATCTTGAAACGGCCCTCCTCCTTGAGATCGGCATCGCACATGGTGAGATAGTGCGGCCCCGTCTCGCAGGTTATCCTCACGCCGCGCCGCTTCGCCTCGCGTATAAGCGCAACACTCTCCTTGGTCGATATGTGGCACACATGGTAACGGCAGCCCGCGGCCGCAGCCAGCTCTATGTCGCGTTCGATCTGCCGCCATTCGCTCTCCGAGCAGATGCCTTTGTGGCCGTGCGCGGCGGCATACACGCCGTCGTGGATGTAACCTCCGCGCAGCAGGTCGTTCACCTCGCAATGCGCCGCTATGATGCAGTCGTGCGCGGCAGCCTCGGCCATCGCCGCACGCATCATCTCTTGGCTCTGCACACCGCTGCCGTCGTCCGAAAAACCTACGGCATGCCCTTTCAGTGCCGCAAAGTCGACCAGCTCGCGGCCGCCGCGGTTGCGTGTGATGGCAGCATAGGGCAGGACCTTGACCGATGCGTCGCGTGCGATTATCTCGGTTTCGCGCTGCATATTCTCAGGCGAATCGGGCGCCGGGTTCAGATTGGGCATGGCGCAGACGGTGGTAAATCCGCCGTGTGCCGCAGCGGCCGTACCCGTAGCTATGGTCTCTTTCGCCGCGAACCCGGGTTCGCGAAGATGAACATGCAGATCGACCAGACCGCTAGTGACGACAAGCCCCGCACAGTCCACCACCTTGTCACCGTCCTGCGGCTCGATACCCGCCGCTATGCGCTCGATGCGTCCGTCCGACACGGCGACATCGGCCACCGCCGACACTCCGCCGCGGACCACGGTTCCGCCTTTGAGGATTATTCTATTCATATATGCACAAAAAGAGCGACTTAAAAGTCGCCCTATGATTAACAATAATAAACAGTGATAACGTTTTGCTGGAAACCTGTATTGAAAGCCGGAAAACAATTCCCCCCGTGTTCGGCCGTACAACGTTTCGACGGATGGGAAGTTATCTGATTCTGCTTTCTCATTTCAGCCATTTTTATTTTTGCAAAGGTAAGCAATTTTTTTCAATAGCAGCACATCACGGGTTTATTTTGCTCAAATAAATTCGCACCGGCATCAGAAGACGATACGCGCTCCGATCTGCATACGCCAGCGCGAGAGCAGATCGTCGGGCGAAAGCTCCGCACTCGTGAAGCGGTATACGGGCACACCGTTCTCCACCGAGGCGACGGTGACGGGCTGCATCCGCCATCCCGACACATAATAATAGGCTCCCCAGTGACGGCACAGCATATTGCCGAAGTTCATTATGTCGAGCGAAAGCTCTATCTTGCGTCCGCTCTTCGACCCGAAATAGAATCCGTGCGCCAGATGCAGATCCACAGTATGCTCCGCAGGGGCCTGCATGGCGTTGCGTGCGGCGAACGAACCGCGGTGGGCACGCAGATAAGGGTCCGATTCTATGTAATCGTTCCATCTGTCGCGCGACACCCCGTCGGCAAACAGCATGCGATCCATCTCCTCCGCCGTAGGTATGTACATCGGCGTGGAACCGTAGGCGCCGTCGCCGTTGAAGTCGACCGACTCGCCGAAACAGAGCGAATAGCGCTGACCCGAAGTCATCTGGTACACCAGACCCGCACTCACCTCAAACAGTTTGGCGTAACGCTTGCGGTAGGCGGCCACGACCGACAGTTTGTGGGGCACGTCGTACACCGACAGCGCAAGCGGCTGATCGTTCAGATCGAGGGCATACGTGCGGGTCCAGTTCGTCGATGACGAGGTGGAGGTCACGTCGCATACCGAATAGGAGTGTCCGAATATGTACGACGCCGACAGCGACAGTCCGAACGGAAACGCTTTCGACAGACTGCCCGACAGCGAATAGGAGTAACCGCGCGAAGTGTTGTCGAGATAGTACACGGCCGAATACTCCGATGCCGCCTTGCGGTGGAGCGGCATGGCTCCCGCCGCCTCGCCGCCATCCGTCCGGGGCACGGCATACACAGTATCGCCCGTATTCTCCACGGCACGGTTGCCGAAAACGGCGTTGTAAATGGTTTTCGTATACAGCACCTCGGCACGCGCCGACCATCCGTCGGCCGTTTCGAATCCCACGGCCGCATTGACCTTGAAATTCTGCGGATAGCGGAATTTGCGGTTCATGGCGTTGAGCGTGAAAGTCGTATTCGACAGCGTGGTAGGCGAGGGCTTGACCGAGAACGGAGCCGCCGTACCGACCACCGAACCGTTTTCCACTGGAGCCGTCAGGCGCAGTCCCTTCTGCTCGACTCCGGTATTCGAGTAATTGTTGACCACCCACACGAACGGGACATGTCCGGTGAAGATTCCCGCACCGCCTTCAACCGTAAGGCGGCCGGCCTCCGAATCGCGATGCCACGACAGTCCCACGCGCGGCGACACGAGCAGCTGCGACCGCGGGACATCGCCTATGCGTATTCCGTTCTTCACGGCCATAGCGCCCGAGTTGAACGCCTCGTTGGCGGTCGGCGTATTGAATATGAGCGGCAGGGTAGCGCGCAATCCGTAGGAGAGTTGCAGGTTGCGACCAAGCGCCCAGCGGTCCTGTACGTAGAGGCTCAGCTCGGCTGCACGGAATTCCGGTCCCCACGATGTTGTTCCCGTAACCGCGGGATCCGTATAGTTGTACTCATAAACCGCAGCCTTGTCGTTCTCGAAATCGTCTACGGAATTATAGGTATAGGTGCCGTAATAATTCGCCAGATAGAGGTTGTGTATATCGTAAAGCTCATGGTGCATTCCGAACGTGAGCGAATGCGCCCCGCGGTCCACGATCAGATCGTCGGTCAACGTCACCACATTCTGCGTCAGTGCATTCGTTCCGGCATAGCGGTCGGTGCCTATGTATGTCGTAACACCGCCCGTGCTGCCCGTGTTGCGTATCACGACGCTCGGCAGTCCCTCCACATCGGGAGTGCGTCCGTCGCCCACGCGCGAATAACCCACACGCAGCGAGTTGTGCATGCGGTCCGAAAGGCGCGATTCGAGCGTGGCCGCCAGATAGTGCGCCGTACTGTAATTGGCATATCCCGAACCGTTGAACGTGAAAGCCGTAAGCGAGTTGGCATACTCATCGGCACGCGCGTCGAGAAAGCTGTAACTGAGCGAAAGCCGGTGGCGACTGTTTATGTTCCAGTCGAGACTCGCGAGCAGCGATCCCGAGCGCCGTTTCACGTCGCGCCGGCCGTAACCGCCGCCATCGAAACCGGTAAGTTCTCCGTATCGCGCCGCTATACGATCGAGTTCAGGCTGCAACAGCGCCACGCCGTCGTACCCGAGATAATATGACGACGGCGAGGTCTCCAGATTGTATTCGCCGCTGACAAAGAAGAAGAGTCTGTCCTTCACTACCGGACCGCCCAGAGTCGCACCGTATATCTTCGTCGCCTGATCCTGCAACCGCTCGCGACGGCCGACATTCCGGCCGGCAGTCGTACCGTAGAAATCCTGATTATTATAATAGGTATATGCACTTCCCTTGAACTCGTTGGTTCCCGACTTGGTGACGGCATTGATAACTCCGCCTCCGAAACCGCTCACACGCACATCGTATGACGCCACGGCCACCTCGATCTGCGAAATGGCATCCAGCGCCACCGGATTGGCATTCGCCAGTCCGCCGTTGGTTCCCGACGACGACAGACCGTACATGTCATTGTTGGCCATACCGTTGATCATGAAGGCGTTGTAACGTTCGGCCACGCCGCCGTAAGACATGCCGCCGCTCTTGGTCACCATGGCCTGCGGCATCAGACGCACCACATCGTACAGCGAGCGCGAAACGGTGGGCAACTGCGAAATCGTCCTTTCGTCATAGCTGTTCACCACACCTCCCGCGTTCTGACCGCGCGCCTCCACGACAACCGCCTCAAGCTCGGCATTCTCCCGCAAGACGATATTCTCGGTCCTGACCTCGCCCACACGCATGCGCAGCCCCGATTTCACAAAGTCGTGGTAACCCACATAACTCGCCTCGAGCACATAGCCGTCATCGGGCCTTATACCGTGAATGGCGAAATGTCCCTCGCCGTCGGCAGTGACACCGTAGGACGATCCGGTTACGGGATGCGAAAGTATTACGGTCGCACCGGCCAGAATTTCATTTGAAGAGTTGCTGACTACGCCGCGCAGAGAAGCGGTCGTAACCTGAGCCATGACCTCACAGCCCAGCATTGTCAATAGAAGACAAGCAAGTTTTTTCATCGAACATTTTTTAGGGCATCTATTTAAGATGCAAGTTAAACATAACGGCCGTGTCCGGACACCTGCCCGACGATACGGGTTATCGTCCGTTGCGACCGACCGGCACAAAATTAGAAAAAAATCGGATAAGCCATGCACTTCGCGCAATATTTTTCGGCAATTCCATGCTATTTGCGGCGACATGCCTCGATAAACTGCAAATAACGCATACGCCGGCCGATGATTACCGTATTTTTGCTACTTTTGCACGACGATTCAATACGCAATCCAATGGATGCCATAGTACAGTTCTTCATCGACTGGGGCTACATAGGCCTTTTTCTGTCGGCGCTGGTGGCCGGCAGCATACTGCCGTTCAGCTCCGAAGCGGTATTCGCCATGCTGGTGGAAATGGGTGCCGATCCCACGGTATGCCTTATCTCGGGCAGCATAGGCAACACTTTGGGCGGACTGCTGTGCTACTGGCTCGGCTATTGCGGCAACATGGAGGCCATCGAACGGTGGCTGAAGATCGACCGGAACAAGATCTCGAAGATCGAGGGCTTCGTGCGCAAACGCGGCGCATGGATCGGCGTCTTCGGCGTACTGCCGTGGATAGGCGGTGTGATAATCGTGCTTCTGGGCCTCATGCGCAGTAACGTCTACATCACCACCGCCGCAATGTTCGCCGGAAAATTCACGCGGTATCTGCTGCTGCTCTACATGCTGCACGGCATAGAATCGCTGTTTTAGCCGCAGCCTTATCAGGTGCGGCCCGCGATTATATTCAAAGGTAATACTCTCTTTTCATTCACCGGACATCACTTTTTAGCATCTCCGATGACATTTTGGTGCAAAGTTTGAATATTGGTCTGACGAATAACAGGCAATCTTCGAACTATGAGAAAATTACTACTTCTATTGCTGGGATTCGCAGCATTTATCGGAAAAAGCGATGCACAACAGGTAGTCGGGATCAAGACCAATCTGCTCTACTGGGCATCGGCATCGCCCAACTTGGGCATAGAGATCGGTCTGGGCCGTCAGACGACACTCGACATCTCGGCCGGGTTCAACCCCTTCACATTCTCTGACAACCGCAAATGGAAGCACTGGCTCGTGCAGCCCGAATTCCGGTGGTGGACATGCGAACGGTTCAACGGCCATTTCCTCGGTCTGCACATGCTCGGAGGCGGTTTCAACGTAGGCAACGTCTCGTTCTTCCCGTTCAGCATCTGGGATTCGCTGAAGGACTACCGCTACAAGGGCCACGCTCTCGGAGCCGGCATAGCCTACGGATACGACTGGGTGCTTGGCAAACACTGGAATCTGGAATTCGAGGCCGGCGCAGGATATGCCCACGCATGGTACGACCGGTACGACTGTGCCAAATGCAGCGAACGCATAGGATCGGGCGGCAAGGATTACTGGGGTGTCACCAAGCTCGCCATATCATTCGTCTATCTATTCTAAAAAACAATCAGGACTATGAAACACATTGCAAAATATCTGTTCGCCATTTTCGCCACAGCACTCACGTCGATGGGTCTGCAGGCCCAGAATGCCGTCACGACGAACGGCGTAGGAGTGAGCGGCATCGAGATGGAACGGACAAACGGACGGCTCAACGTCGGTATGACCCTCGACATGAGCAACCTGAAGGTAAGATCCAACAAATCGCTGCGCATAACCCCCGTGGTGACCGACGGCCGTGAAATGATGCAGCTGCCGTCCATAATGATCGACGGCCGACGCCGCCAGATACAGCACCAGCGCGAACTCGGCAACGATCTGTCGACCAACACGCTCTATGTGCGTCGCCACAACCGCCAGTCGCAGACCATGCAGTACGACTACAACGTCAACTTCGAACCGTGGATGGGTAATTCGCAGCTGGTTCTGCGCGAGGAGTGGTGCGGATGTTACGACACGCCGCTCAGCGGTGAATTCGTAACCGTGGCCGAACTCACCCGGCCCCGGACACAGACGCAGCCGACGACTGCGGATAAAACCCCGCACATGGCCTATGCCATACCGTCGGCCGGCAGTAACGCCCGCATGCAGCAGAGCAAGGCTGCCGTATACTTTCCGGTGAACAGAAGCGAGATCAATTCATCGTACATGGGCAACGTGCAGGAGATGGAGAATATCCGCGACATGCTCGCCGACGGCAAGAACATCAACGCCATACATCTTATGGGCTACGCCTCGCCCGAGGGACCGTACGAATTCAACAAATCGCTCGCGGCAAAACGTGCCGCCGCCGTCAGGGAGTATCTCCGCAACAACAACCTCGGCACCGGCGTCGACGTGACCGTCGATTCGGCGCCGGCCAACTGGAATGCCGTGAAGCAGATGCTTACGGAGAGCTGCATAAACGACTACCGCCGCATCATAGCCATAATCGACGATGCGTCGATAAAGCCGGCCGACAAGAACGCCGAAATACGCAGACAGCATCCGGTAGAGTACGATTTCATGCTGCGCACGTGGTATCCGCGTCTGCGCGTCACCGACATCACCGCCGACTACAACTCACGCCGGCTCAGTGTCGACGAGGCCCGACGCATAATGAACAACGATCCGTCGCAGCTCAGTCTGGCCGACATCTACATGATAGCGCTCACCTACGAGAAGGGCAGCAAGGAGTGGAACGACATAATAATTCTGGCCGTAAACACCTATCCGCAGTCACCCGAAGCACGCGTAAACGCCGCCAACGTGGCCATGGCCAACGGCAACTACGCGCAAGCGGCATCCTACCTGCAGGGAACACCGGCCGACATGCCCGAAGCCATGAACTCGCGTGGCATTCTCGCCATGTCGCAGGGCAATTACGACGAGGCGATGAACCTCTTCCAGCAGGCTCAAAGGGCCGGATTGCGCGAAGCGACCTACAACATATCGCTGTTGCGCGAACTCATGCAGTTAGGCAAGTAACGACGGGAACATCAGCGCCCTCCGCCATATGAATACGGAGGGCGTATTTTCAACCGGCCCGCATCCGGTATTTCCTGAACGGACCGCAACGGCCCCGCAGCGCAAAGCCGAGCACGGCACGCCGGCCGTCCGCATCATTCTCCAAATCAAATAAAGCAACTCACAAACAGAAAAGACGACTTATGATACGCCGTTTTACACACAAGTTATCAATAGGCGCAGTCATTCTCGCCGCCGCAATCTCGACAGCATCATGTATCGACGATCCGGAAGGGGAGTGCAACACGCGCGACTACTCCCGTCTGCAAAGACTCGACCAGCCGTCCGGCTCCAACAGCAATTCGGGATCGGCCGGACGAAACGAACAACCGGCCACGACGGCCGAAGGGAGTTATACCTCCGGTCGGGAGTCATAAAAGCATGCTATTGAAACGAAACAGGCTGCCGTATCTCATCGACCGGCAGCCTGTTTCGTTCAATCGTATGAATCATCCGTTATTTCTCATCCCTTACGCAGCGTATCTGCATTCCGTTGGCGCGGTACATCTCCTTGCCCGCATCATAACGGTTATTCACCGCGCGGGTAGTATTCAGATCGAAGAACATCGACTTGGCGTCGCCGCTGTGGCTTGTGCCGACACCAGAGGTCCAATAATAGCCGACCCACGGCATCGGGGTATGCTCATAGCCGTAATTGTTGACATTCGTAAGCACCCCGTTCTCGAAACTGCGGCGGCCTGCTCCCGGCATGAACAATTTGGCACCAGTCGCCTTGTCGACGATATGCCATCCGTACATGCTGCGTATATCAGCCAGCTGCGCCATATCCTCCGACTCATCTATGTCGAAGGCCTCGAACGCCACGCCGTCGGGCACACGCCATCCGCGGGGACACGGATCGTAAACGCTCTTTTCACCGGTTCCCCACAGGCTGTCGTCATGCGACGAATAGAGCCAGTCGTAACGGTTGTCCTTGGCTCCGAGGACGAACGACATGGGGTTTGCGACGGCATATTCCAGCGTTCCCACGGCTGCATTCTTCTCGGCATCGACATACGCGAAACGCTTCACGGTGTTACTGCCCGAATAAACCGTGCCGTCAGTATTTTTCGAAAAACAGTAATCGTCCGGACGGATGAAAGGATCCTTGCGTCCCCACTGATAGTAAAGGCCGTAAGATCCGAAAATATCGTCGGCCACGGTAGAACCGTCGCTGTTGCGGTACGCACCGAGGTTGCGGTCCATGAACACCCCTGCGGAAGTGGCCACAGCGCCAAGATCAGGGTCGGATTCCGTAACCCACACATGCCAGCTCCAGATGATGTTGCCGTCGGCATCGTATGCGGCGACCACAGCATTGCCGTCCGGCACCTTCGAACCGATCACCTTATCGTTGTCGTCCTTCACGTCCTCGTGCGACACGAAGAATGTGAACGTACCCTCCGCAGCCTCGAAACTGCAATAATTTATCAGACTTTTTTCGCTCTGCCACAGAACCGCCACATCGGCCGGCGATACGGTCTGCGACGATTCACCCTTGTGGGTCACATCAATCGTATAGCGGGTATCCATCTGAGATACCACATAGCAGTTGGAGTATTCGGCCGTGAGATCCATCTCCTGATTGAGCAGCGAAAGATACGAGGTAGCTTTCGTCATCGTTCCTGCGGCCGTGTATCCGGTAAGCGTGAGTTCACCGTTCTCAACGACGGAACTGTCATCGGCCGTATATGCCGAGGGCGACTTCACGGTAATGGTCCAGTTCTGCAGGTCGACATCCTCCACCGTCCAGCCGGCAGGCTTCAACGTAACCGACACGCTGGTGATATTGCGGGCCGTGAACGGAATAACCACCGTCGCGTCCAGCCGGGTCACGATGCGCCCGGGCAATTCGAACGAGAAATCGTACTTCTCGTCAGTCGTACACGACGAAAGCATTGCGCCACAAAGCATTGCAGCGACAGCAACAGCCAATGCACCTCGAAAAAGAGTCTTCATATATTGTCTTTTATCAATAATCGTTTTCAAAATATCTGCAAATATACCAAAAAGCAACGACTTTCAGCAACGAACAACCGATTATTTCATCCGCGGGAATAATTATTGCCTGTTGTGATAACGTACCAAAAACACATTTATTATCATGAGCAGTACAAAAATTATGACGGGATCGAAACAGGCCCCCAAAGGGTTCCGCATCATCATCTCCGAGCAAGGCCCTTATCTGGTATTCGGACGGCCGCCGCTTGCCATGCAGTTCATCATGGCCAACGACCGGGGTGCGAGCTGGTATTTTCAGGAGGGGCGTCACTTCTCCACCGAGAGCGAGCCTACGGCACTGTGCCGGTGCGGAGCCTCGCGCCGCAAACCTTACTGCGACGGCACGCACGTCAGGCACGACTGGAATCCGCGGCTCGACGATGCCGGCACACCGCTGCTCCACGACGCTGAGGTGACGGAGGGCGGGTCGCTCACCATGACCGACAACGAACGCTACTGCGTATTCGCACGTTTCTGCGACGCCGAAGGCCGTGCATGGAATCTGGTCGCCAACTCCGGAGATCCCGAATCGCGACGGCTCGCCGTGCGCGAGGCCTCGATGTGTCCGGGCGGGCGCCTAACGGCATGGGACAACGCTACCGGCAAACCGTTCGAGCCGGCATACGATCCGAGTCTCGGTCTCATCGAGGACATAGCCATCGGTTCGAGCGGTGGACTGTGGGTCCGCGGTGGAATAAAAATCATGAAAGAGGACGGCAGTGCGCTGGAAATACGCAACAGGGTAGTGCTGTGCCGCTGCGGCGAGTCGCGTAACAAGCCCTATTGCGACAGCACGCACGCAGCCATAAGGTGGCGCGACGAGATAGAAGGCATTCCCGAAGGCGAAACCGTGCCCGAGGAGGTTTACTGACCGGATACGGCTTCCCCCCCCAAAATAAATAGCCAATAGGGGAGGCTCCGGCCCGCAGTTGCCCGAAGAGGGCATCAGCAGTCCTGAAATACAGCGTGTTTCGACAAACCGGAAGCCAGACATGCACCGGCCGGATCATACCGAAGCGAGAAAAGAGCTGCACAATCGCCCCGTCAAAACGACCGCGCCGACCTTGAACAGATCGGCGCGGTAAACATACGGCAAACTCCGCGATTACTTCTTATCGTTGCGCGAGATGCTGTCACGCATCTGAGTGTCGGCCATGATATTCTTCATCTTGTAATAATCCATAATACCCAGATTGCCGTTGCGGAAAGCCTCGGCCATAGCCAGCGGCACCTCGGCCTCGGCAAGTATCACTTTGGCACGGGCATCCTGCGCCTTGGCGCGGTTCTCCTGCTCCAGCGCCACAGCCATGGCACGTCGCTCCTCGGCCTTCGCCTGCGCGATATTCTTGTCGGCATCGGCCTGATCCATCTGAAGCTGGGCGCCTATATTCTTACCGACGTCTATGTCGGCTATATCAATCGACAGAATCTCGAACGCAGTACCGGCATCGAGTCCCTTTTCCAGCACGACACGCGAGATAGAGTCGGGATTCTCAAGCACGATCTTGTGCGAGGCCGCCGAACCGATCGACGATACGATGCCTTCGCCCACACGCGCCAGCACGGTCTCTTCGCCGGCACCGCCGACCAGCTGCTTGATATTGGCACGCACCGTTACGCGGGCCTTTGCTATAAGCTGAATACCGTCCTTGGCCACAGCGGCGACCGGCGGTGTGTTGATAACCTTCGGATTGACCGACATCTGCACCGCCTCGAACACATCGCGGCCGGCCAGATCGATAGCCGTAGCCATCTTGAAATCGAGGTTTATGTTGGCCTTCTGAGCCGACACCAGCGCATGCACTACGTTTGTGACATTACCGCCGGCCAGAAAATGCGCCTCCAGCTCGTTGGGATCGAGATTAAGACCGGCCTTGGTACCCTCGATCATCGAAGAGACTATTACCGAAGGCGGAACCTTGCGCCAACGCATAAGGATCAGCTGCAACAGGCTGATCTTGACCCCCGACACCAGCGCCGAGAACCAGAGTCCTACCGGAATGAAGTAGAATACAAGCCAGACGGCTATAAGCCCGAGAAAGGCTACGAATACGATGATTCCCAATTGTAATTCCATAATATCAGTGTTTTAAGTTTGTTTTCAATTATCGGCAGCGGCACACGCGTCCGGCCCGGCCGTCGATTATTTCTCGACGACGGGTTTCACGACGACGGTGAAATTCTCGAATCCGACGATCTCGACCTCGCTCCGCGGATCGACATACACATCGACCGACTTGGCCTCATAAACCTTGCCGTCGATATTCACCTTTCCCATAGGCGAAAGACGCGACACGGTGACGCCCCGGTCTCCCGTCTTAAGCTCATCGGCAGGACTGCCCATACTCGACGATTCGATCTTCTTGTCCAACGAAAGCCTCTGCCAAGTGCGCGCCCTCAGCGACACCACCGTCACAGCCAGCGACACGACGAGTATAGCGACGAAAACGGCAGCGCCACCGGCCATTCCGAAACGCACGAATCCGAAATATACCGCTGCGCCGTAGCTCAGCAGCGAAAGTACGGTTCCGACCGTAATTCCGGGCAAAAGAACCAACTCCACGAAAAGGAAAAATACTCCCAACAATACAAGAAATACGATCAATCCCATAACTGTCATTTTTTAGGTTTCACATTCAATTCATCACACGGCCGCCAACCGACCGCATAATCCGGACGCTATTCGTCATCGTCCGCATTCGTCTGCGGCACCACCTCGGCCACCTCCACGGCAAGCGCGTCATCGCACTTGGCCACGGCCTGCGCCACACGGTCGGCCGAAGCACGGCTGTCGAACATTCCGACGATAAACGTATCCTCAGCGACTTTCGACACTTGGCAGCCGGCAGCCATCGTAGCTATCAGGTCGCGTACCGTATCATCCAGACCGCCGCCCTTTATCACGACACGGAATGTAACGCGCCCCTCGTCGTTACGCCGCGACAGATTGGTCTTGCGGCCGTCGCACCATTCGACGATCTCTGGACTGCGGAATCCCTTCTTCTTCATCACCTCGACAGCCGCCTCGGCCTCGGCACGCGTCTTAAGTCCGCCGGCATAATAGCACAACTGCCCGTCCTCGCACGTCTCGACGCAAAGAGGCGAAGCGCCCTTGAATACCGACACTGCCTGCTTGTATTTGTACGTACCGAGCAATATTCGGTAAATGGTTCCGTATTCATACACCACGCACTCGGGAATAGGGTTCGACGCATTGTAAGGACTGCGCGGATTGAACTCTATGGCCTCGTAATCGACGAACGAACGACGTTCGACATCTATCCTCGGCATGCGGAAATCTATCTGACGGACACTCCTCGAAGCATTCGTCAGCGAGTCGATAGCCGCGGTCTGGTTGAGCAGCTTGGCCACATATATCTCGTAATTCAGCACGATAGGCTTCTGAAGACAATAGTCGGTCACGGCCGACGACACACAGCCGTCGGCTGCCGCCAGTTTCTCCTGCCTCGATTCACCCATCATCGTTTCCGTAATCTCCAGAATATCCTCGCGGCTCTCCTTTTCGAGAAAATAGGAGTACACGTATGTCTTCTCGTCGTAGATCTCGCCCCACTGTTTGGCCAGCTGGCGCTCCAGCACCAGATTGTCGTCCATCACCGCAGCCATCTCGGCATACACCGCCTCGGCCTCGGCCTCGGTCGCAGCCAGCACATACTTTCCGTAAAGCGACTTGACACTCTCGTAGTTCTTCATGTACGACGACACGCAATCGCGCACGGCAGCCTCGCGGCTCTGTGCGTCGAGCAGTTTCTTGTAATCGTCGGGGTCGATGTTTTTCCGGAAATACGAGTTGGCGAATATCGAGGAGGTCTGCGCCGACGAGGCGGCATCGTCGATATTGCCCATGCCGGAAAGCACGAACTCCTGCTCGATGGCATTGATGCCGTCCACCAGCTTGATCTTCTGCGACCGGAGCGAAAACACCGCGTTCTCGGCATCCGACAACACCACCAGCATCGAATCGGAACGCATCTTGGCCAACGAGTCGCGCGCCTCGGCATTCTCGCGCAGAGCGCCGCGCACTGTACGTATCACATTGAAAATTGAATCGCTTCGCTGCCGCAGAATCTCCTCCTTGCGCAGCAGCGTCATGTATTCGCTGTTCTTTTCGAGTCCGGGTATGCGCGCCGCAACATCCTGCGCAGCCGCATCGGTCAGGCAGAACATGGCCGCCAACGCTCCCGTCACGATAAATCTGCATCCTTTCATCATCTCCACCATCTTATAAAAAAGAGTTGAATCAATCCGAATATCTCCAAACGTCCCAAAAGCATAAGGAACGTCAAATTAAGTTTCATCACCGACGGCAAAGCCGAATAGTTGTCCATCGACCCGACCTCGCCGAATCCCGGCCCCACATTGCTCACGCACGCCACCGCCGACGAGAACCCGGTCATAAGATCCGATCCGAACATCGTGTTGGCGAACGTGCCCAGCAGTATCAGCATCATGAAAGCCACCGTGTATACCATTACGGTATTCAGCATGTCCCGATCCTGCGGGATGCCGTCCACCTTGGTGCGGAAAATGGCATTGGGATGCTGCTGCGCGCGCAGACGGTTGCGCATCATCTTCACGGCCAGCAACAACCGGTCGATCTTCAGTCCGCCTGACGTAGATCCCGCGCACGAACACACTATCGAACAGAAGATGAGTATCAGTACGGCGAACGAGGTCCACGTATTGCAGTCGGCTATGGCGAATCCCGTAGTCGTAATGTAGGCTATGGTCTGAAAAAGCGCATGACGCAACGACGACAGGAACGACGGATATATGTCCGCCGCACGCAGACTCAATGCGATAAACACTCCGCATGCGGCGATCGTACCCAGATAGAACCGCGACACCTCCGACCGGAACATGTTGTTCGACTTGCGCATTACGGTAGAGTAGATGAGTCCGAAATGTATTCCGGCCACCGTCATGCCGCACATGAGTATCGCCTCGATCACGGCCGAGTCGAAATACGCCACGCTCGTGTTCTTCGTTCCGAATCCGCACGTTCCGCAGGTCGACATCGAGTAACACAGCGCATCGAACCAGCACATTCCGCCAATCTTGAGCGCGACGGTAGTAATTGCAGTCAGCCCGATGTACACCGACAGGACTATTTTCACCACCGTCTGCGTGCGATAGTTGAAATTGTCCTTGGCCAGCGACGACAGCTCGACGTTCGACAGCATCATCTTGCTCTTGCCGATCGAGGGCAGTATCACCAGCGTGAACATCACCACGCCGATGCCACCCACCCAGCAGGTCGACATACGCCAGAAGTGCATGCCGCGCGGCAAGGCCTCCACATTATTCAGTATCGACGCCCCGGTGGTCGTGAATCCCGACACACTCTCGAACCATGCGTTCATGAGCGAAAACTCGCCGCCCCACATCAGATAGGGGAACGTGCCCACCAGACTCGACACTATCCACGCGCCGACGACGATCGCATACCCCTCCTTGTTGGATATGTGGTCGGTGCGCGGCACGAATATCATCGGGAAACAGCCCAGCAGCAACGTCAGCAGCGACGACATGAGAAGCGAATAGTAGGCGGTATCCATGTTGCTCATATACGATATGCCGGCCGACAGCAGCATGAATGCCGCCAGCACAAGCAGCACCATTCCTATATACCGTATGACCACACTGAATCTCATACCACTACTGTCGCCGGATCATAACACAATCATTTCACGCCTTTCGATCCCGCCACCACCGACTCGATCTTATCCTTCAGCTCCTGCATCTCGTCGCGGCATTCGGCCTTCACATCGAACGGCAGCCGGTAGCGCAGGAAATCGCCCAGACTACGGTTCATCTCTATAATCGGTTTGACGGCGTAGATCATAATGAAATAGTAGAACATCAGCAGGATGGCTATCATCACGAGCAGCGAGATGAACACCGGCGTCACCGACCGGTAGGCGTTGCGGTTTAGTTGTTCGGCGCGCGGCGTAAGCGAACCCTGCATCGAGGACATCACGTCTATGATTCCGCCGGTAATATCGTTGTACACCGGCAGATAGTTGTCGTCATACCATCTGCGGCCGTCGAAAGTCTCTGAACCGTCATGCACCAGCAGGCCGTCGATCGCATGCTCCAGCAGGGCGGAATAGCTCCCCAGCGAATCGAACAGCGACACGGTCGAAGCCGAAGCCTCGTCGCGCGCCTGTTTTATCGTAAGGTCGAACTCCGCCAGACTGCGCCGGCACGAATCGGCGTATATGCTGTCACGGAACACTGCATAGTTCACCACGGCGCGGTCGTTGGCATGTATGGCCGAAAGCATGTTCTTCGACATCTCGATGCTGCGACGGCTGCTGCCGAGTATGGCCTCAATGTCGACGCTCATGTGGCTCAGCTCGAAAAGCGACACCAATCCCGAAAAAAAGAGCAGCGCCACGATGCTCAGAAAGCCGATAGTCACTCTCTTGCGAATACCCGTCATATAAAAATCATTTCGGCGGTCCGGCCGCAACACCGCAACGGTACGCGCCCGCTGACGGTCACCCTGCGGACCGAACCTGAAAAAACAACGCTAATCAATGCAAATATAATAATAAATATGTTCACGGAACAGTAAAATCCGCGCGACACCGTCATTTATTCCAAAATTTCGGCCGTCGCATCGTGATCTTCGCATATTCCGGTCAGGCGCACCCGACGGACCGTGTTGATCGCGCCGCGGTCGTAGGGAGCTTTCACGCGAATGTAATTGCCCGTGTATCCGTACATCATTCCGCCGCGCATGGTACTTTCGAACAGGACATCGGCGACACCGCCCACAGCCCGCTCGCAAAAACCGTAATGCAACCTGTCGCACAGCTTCTCAAGCTCGGCAACCCGTGCCGCAGACACCTGAGCAGGCACCTTGTCGGGCATATCCACAGCCGGCGTACCCGGCCGCTCGGAGAACGGGAACACATGCAGGAACGAGGGCGCGAGCCGCTCCAGAAAATCGTACGTCTGCCGGAAATCGGCCTCACTCTCGCCCGGAAATCCGGTGATGACGTCTACACCGATGAAAGCGTCGGGCATCAGCGAACGTATCTTCGCTATACGGTCAGCGAAACGTGCCGACGTATAGCGGCGGCGCATAAGCCCGAGGATGCGGTCCGACCCGCTCTGCAGCGGGATATGAAAATGATGCTGGAACTTCGGCGAAGACGCGCAGAATTCGATTATCTCATCCGTTATGAGATTGGGTTCGATCGACGAAATACGGTATCGCTCGATTCCGTCCACTCCGTGCAGCGCGCGCAGCAGATCGACGAACCGTTCGCCCGTAGTACGTCCGAAATCGCCGGTATTGACGCCCGTTATCACAATCTCCTTCAATCCCGAGGCTGCGACTTTCCCGGCCTCCTCGACCAAATCGGCCACAGGCATATTGCGGCTCGAACCACGCGCGTAGTGAATCGTGCAATAGGCGCACTTGTAGTCGCAACCGTCCTGCACCTTCAGGAAGGAGCGCGTGCGGTCACC
>CAZFIN010000036.1:0-19534 GCA_964519525.1 uncultured Alistipes sp.
ATCGTGATTTCGTCGAGCTGCCGTCGCAGATCATGGAGAACTGGGCCACCGAAAAGGAGTATCTCGGCATGTGGGCGGTTCATTACCGGACAGGCGAACCTATTCCGGACGAACTGGTCGACCGTATCGTGGCGGCGAAGAATTATCTGGCGGCCTACTCGAACGTCCGTCAGCTCTCGTTCGGACTCGCCGATATGGCATGGCATACGCTACGGCAGCCTTACGCGGGCGAGATCGAACCGTTCGAACGCGCGGCCATGGCTCCGGTGCAGATCACTCCTGCGGTGGAGGGTACGGCAATGTGCACGTCGTTCACCCACATCTTCGCCGGAGGATACGCCGCAGGTTACTACGGCTACAAGTGGGCCGAGGTGCTGGCGGCCGACGCCTTTGCCAAGTTCCGGCAGAACGGCATATTCGACCCGGCTACCGCAGCGGCATTCCGTCATCTGCTGGAGCAGGGCGGCCAGCGTCACCCGATGGACATATACGTCGAATTCCGCGGTCACAAGCCCGAGGTCGGCGCGCTGATAGAGTCGATGGGACTGAAATAGATTTGCGGATAACAGCCGGTGCCGCTGTGTGGCGCCGGGACTTTCGGCGGCCCGCGCTTTGCGCGCGACCCCGCAGCCGCCGGAGGCAGACAGCAGGAATTATACATTAATTATAATATGAAAGCAACAGGCAGAATTTTACTTTCGGCGATTTTCGCCGTGGCGTCGCTGAGTGCGTCGGCGCAGAAAACATCGGGAAACCCCGTATTCGAGGGCTGGTATGCCGATCCCGAGGGCGTGGTGTTCGGCAACACCTACTGGATCTATCCCACCTACTCGCATCCGTATGGCGAGCAGCTGTTCTTCGACTGCTTCTCGTCGAAGGATCTGGTGAAGTGGACCAAGCACGAACGCATAATCGACAATTCGCGCATAAAGTGGCTGCGTAAGGCCCTGTGGGCGCCCGCCATTGTCGAGAAGGACGGCAAGTATTTTCTCTTCTTCGGAGCCAACGACGTCCACGAGGGCGAGATAGGCGGCATAGGCGTGGCTGTGGCCGACAATCCCGCCGGTCCGTTCGAGGATTATCTGGGCAAGCCGCTCATCAACGAGATAGTTAACGGCGCGCAGCCTATCGACCAGTTCGTTTTCCGCGACAAGGACGGTTCGTGGTACATGTATTACGGCGGCTGGCAGCACTGCAACGTCGCCCGACTGCGTGACGACTTCACCGGATTCATTCCTTTCGAGGACGGCACCGTGTTCCGCGAAATCACCCCCAAGGGTTATGTCGAGGGACCGTTCATGTTCATCCGCGACGGCAAATACTACTTCATGTGGTCGGAGGGCGGCTGGACCGGACCCAACTATCGTGTGGCTTACGCCATAGCCGACAGTCCTTTCGGACCGTTCGAGCGCAAGGGCGTGATTCTGCGCACTGACGAGAATGTCGCCACGGGCGCCGGCCACCATTCGGTGATACACAACCCCAAGAGCGGTAAGTATTATATAGTATACCACCGCCATCCGCTCGGCGCTACCGACGGCAACGACCGTGTCACCTGCATAGATGCTCTGGAGTTCGATGCCAACGGCGATATTCTTCCCGTGAAGATGACCTTCGAGGGCGTCGGACGCGACCGTCTGAAGTAGGTCCGTACCCTTTCCGCACATGTCGAGGCCCCGTTTCAACGGAGCCTCGACATTTTTGCAGGCGTAGTGCGGCGGCCGAATTGCATGTTACGATGATTTTATATAACTTTGCGCCGGATAGACAACGCTAACCCGAAGTGAACGGATGCATCGGATTTTACGGAAAATAGCAGGTATATTTCTCGTCGCATTGTTCGTCAGTTATTACTGCGAATGCACGTTGTTCGTCCATACCCACTATTTCCTGTGGGGAAAGGTGACTCACTCGCATCCGTTCCTGCCCTCGGCCGACGGCCATTCGCATACCGAGGCCGAGTGTCAGACCATAGCGTCGCTGTCCGATATAGTCGTAACCTCGTTTACCGGAGTCGGATTCACGCTTACGGTGCTGTTCGTTCTGACGGCCGTCATCCTTGTCCGTCCCGTTCACTCCATTGTACGTCATCTGCGGTTCAACCGCCCGCTTCGGGCGCCTCCCGCTTTCATTTGCTGATATGCATGTTGCAGGTCCGGCCGGATCGGCAACCCATTTCTTTCGGTGTCCGGTGCGCTGTGTGCGCCGGTTGCCGCATGTTCAATAGTCAAACGTAATCAAGCAAATGAAGAAAATGATAATCATTCTCGCAGGTGCGGTGTGCCTGTGCGGATGTTCAGGATCGGGCACCTCGTCCGAATCCCCCGATATGATACTCGACGGCGATGCCGTAATCGTAGCCGAATCGTCGCCCGTAAGGCAGCGTCTGGAGGTGCAGACGGTGGCGCTGTCGCCATATGTCGCCCGCTTCTCGACGTCGGGCATAGTCAAGGCCGTACCGTCGGCTTACGCCGAGGTCGCCACGCCGTTTTCGGGGCGTATCGTTAAATCGTACGTCGAACTGGGCCAGCATGTCGGCCGCGGCAGCGCGCTGTTCGAATTCGTGTCGCCCGACTATTCCGAGGCCTGCCGCGCCTATTTCGATGCCGTGCGCGAGGCCGAGCAGGCCGGGAAGGCGCTGGCCCGGGCCAGGGACCTGCTGGACAACAGGGTGGGATCCGTCCGCGATGCCGAGCAGGCGCAGCTCGATTTCGAGCTCAAGCGTCAGGCGCGTGCGAATGCCGAGGCGGCGCTCCGTGTGTTCAATGTCGACCCTGCCGGTGTGCGTATGGGCGAGCCGCTCGTCGTCCGCGCCCCAATAGCCGGCAAGGTGGTGACCGACCGCATAGTCATAGGACAGTATGTCAAGGACGATGCCGATCCGCTTGTGGTGGTGGCCGATCTTGGCAAGGTGTGGGTCGTGGCCAATGTGAAGGAGAAGGACATGCCGCTGGTCGGACGGTTGCAGGATGTCGGCATATCGCTTGCCGCAGCGCCTGACGAGCAGTTTCATGGACGCATATTCCATGTGGGCGATATGCTCGACGAGCAGACGCGTTCGGTCGAGGTGATAATCGAGTGCGACAATGCCGACGGCCGCATGAAGCCCAACATGTATGCGCTTGTGGAGCTTGCCGACCGGCCGGTCGATGCGGTTGTCGTTCCGTCCGCCGCCGTCATGCAGCACGAGCAGAGTTGCTATGTGTTCAGGGATGCCGGCGACGGCCGGTTCGTGAAGACGCCGGTGACGGTTGCCGCCACCGACGGCGAGCGGTCGGTCATAGGATCGGGCCTTGCCGCCGGCGAGCGTATCGTGGTCAAGGGAGCGTTCTATCTGTCAGATGCGAAGTAGGCGATGAGGAAGTTGATCTATTACGCGATACATAAGCGGGGTCTTATGTTCGCGCTCTTCGCGTTTCTGGGCATAGTGGGCTATTACAGCTGGACCCGTCTGGCGATAGATGCCTATCCCGACATAGCCGACGTGACGGTGCAGGTCGTCACTCAGGTGCCGGGGCTTGCCGCCGAGGAGATCGAGCAGCAGATAAGCATACCTATCGAGCGGGCGCTGAACGGCATGCCGTCGATGAAAGTGCTGCGCAGCAAGAATACTTTCGGCCTTTCCACCGTTATCGTCGTGTTCGAGGACGGTGTGGACGACTACTGGGCGCGCCAGCAGATTCAGGCCCGGCTGGTCGACGTGGAGCTGCCTTACGGGGCCGTTCCCGGACTGAATCCCCTTACCTCGCCTACGGGCGAGATATTCCGATATATAGTCGAGAGCGACAATCACGATCTGCGCGAGCTGACCGACCTGCACAAATGGGTCATCATTCCGCGGCTGAAGCAGGTGATCGGCGTGGCCGATGTCAGCAATTACGGCGGCATCACCACCCAGTACCAGATCGAACTCGATCCGTTGAGGATGGAGCAGTACGGCGTGTCGCTCGCCGACGTCACCGAGAAGATCGAGCTGAACAACATATCGGCCGGCGGAAGCATGCTTTCGCAGGGCGACCTGAGCTACGTGATACGCGGCATAGGCCTGCTGACCGGACTGGAGGATATGGGACGCATCGTGGTGAAGAGCGAGGATGGCGTTCCGGTCTATCTGAACGATCTGGGAACGCTGAAATACGGCAATCTCGAACGCAAGGGCGTGCTGGGATTCACCGACGGGCAGCGTGATTATGTCGACGGGGTGGAGGGTATCGTGCAGATGCTGCGTCACCAGAATCCGTCGGAGGTGCTGGTGGGCGTAAAGGAGGCCGTCGAGGAGCTCAACCGCGACATCCTGCCCGAGGGCGTGAGCATCCATCCGTTCATGGACCGCACCGAACTGGTCGACACTACGCTTCACACCGTGTCGCACACGCTGTTCGAGGGAATGCTGCTGGTGCTCGTGGTGCTGATCCTCTTCCTGCGCAACTGGCGCGGAGCCCTGCTTGTGGCCGTCACTATTCCCTTCGCGCTGCTCATAGCGTTCATTCTGATGAAACTGACGGATATCCCCGCCAACCTGCTGTCGCTCGGCGCCATCGACTTCGGCATTCTTGTCGACGGTGCCATAGTGATGATGGAGACCATTCTGAAGAAACGCGAGAGCGATCCCCGCGCCGCGCTTACCGAGAACAGCATAGTCGACCGCGCGGCCGAGGTGGCGCGTCCCATATTCTTCTCGACGGTGATTATCATCACGGCCTATCTGCCGCTGTTCGCCTTCGAGCATATCGAGCGCAAGATGTTCACGCCGATGGCCTATACGGTGGGATATGCGCTTGTCGGCGCGCTTATGGTGGCGCTGCTGTTCATTCCGGGCCTCGCGTTCATCGCCTACCGGCGTCCGCGGCATAGCGCCGGCAACCGCTGGCTCGAACGGCTCACCGGAATGTACGAAGCGCAGGTGCACGCCCTGATCGACCGTCCGCGCCGGCTCGTGGCGCCGCTCGTGGCTATTCTGGTCGGGGCCGGGGTACTGTCGGTCACCGTCGGAAAGGATTTCCTGCCGCCGCTCGACGAGGGATCGGTATGGATTCAGGTGCAGCTGCCGCCCGGCATATCCATCGAGCGGTCGAACGAGATGAGCATAGAGCTGCGTCGGGCCATATCGTCGTTCGACGAGGTGTCGTATGTGATGACGCAGGTGGGCCGCGACGACGAGGGTGCCGAGGCGTTCTCGCTCTCGCACGTGGAGTGCGGCGTGGGACTCAAGCCTTACGGCACATGGAAGAGCGGCCGGACGAAGGCTGAACTGGTCGAGGCCATGGATGCCGAACTGAAGAAGATACCGGGGCTTACAGTCGGATTCTCGCAGCCGATCATCGACATGGTGATGGATCAGATCGCCGGTGCGCACAGCGATCTGGCGGTGAAGATCTACGGCGAGGACCTCGACATGACGCGTGCCGTGGCCGAGCGGATCGAACAGACCCTCAAGCGCATTCCGGGCGCTGTGGATGTCGCCGTCGATCAGGAGCCGCCGCTGCCGCAGCTGCAGGTGGTGGCCGACCGCGAGCGCATAGCCCAGTACGGACTGAACGTGTCGGACGTCACCGAGCTTATCGAGCTGGCCATAGGCGGAAAGGCCGTGTCGCAGATCTTCATCGGCAGCAAGTCCTACGATGTGATATGCCGTTACAACGAACGCTACCGCGACACGCCCGAGAAGATAGGTTCGCTGATGCTCACCGCGCCGTCGGGTGCCAAAATCCCGCTCTCGCAGGTGGCCGAGGTGCGCCGCACCACCGGCGCCAGCACCATCACGCGCGAGATGAACCGCCGCCATCTGACCGTGCGCGTCAATCTGCGCGGTGTCGACCTGTCGACATTCCTCGCCGATGCCGACCGCGCCATCGCCCGCGAGGTGGAGTACGACCGCGAGCGCATACAGCTGAAGTGGGCGGGGCAGTTCGAGAACCAGCACCGCGCCTATTCGCGTCTGGCGATCGTCGTGCCGCTGGCGCTGGCTGTCATGCTCCTGCTGCTGATCGTGGCCACGGGACGGGTCCGTCAGGCTGTTACGCTGATGTGCGTCGTGCCGCTGGCGCTGTTCGGCGGCATGCTGGCTCTCAACGTGCGCGGCATGACGCTCAACGTGTCGTCGGCCGTGGGTTTCATCGCACTGTTCGGCGTGGCCATTCAGAACGGGGTAATCATGATCTCGCATATCAACAACCTGCGCAGACGTGGCGCAGACGGCGATCTGAAGTCCACCGTGGTGGCCGGTGCCCGCCACCGTTTCCGTCCGATACTCATGACCGCCTCGGTGGCTGTGCTGGGACTGTTGCCCGCATCGCTCTCGACGGGCATAGGCTCCGACGTGCAGCGGCCTCTGGCCACGGTGATCGTCTACGGACTTATGTTCGCCACGGTAGTGACGCTCTACGTGCTGCCGGTACTTTACTATGCGGTGGAGAGGCGCTACCTCGACCGTCATGAACAAAATACAGATTCAACGAACGATGAGAACTAAACTTCAGATATTTATGCTGCTGTGTCCGCTGTTCGCGGCGGCCCAGCAGTATGTCTCGATCGGCTATGCCGACTACATGAGACGCGTGTGCGACGGCAATCTGATCTATGCCGCCGAGAAACTAAATATTCCGGCGGCCGAGGCCGAAGTGCGTGCCGCCGCCGTGTTCAACGACCCCTCGCTGGCGGTGGAGTACGCCTACAACGACGACCGCAACATGCAGATGGGACAGGGTGTGACGGTCGAACTGAGCAAGACCTTCTCGCCGGGCAAGCGCCGTGCGCGCATTGATCTGGCGGCCAGCGAGCGTGAGCTTGCCGCGGCTTTGCTCGACGACCATCTGCGCACGCTGCGCGCCGAGGCGGCATCGGCCTATCAGGAGGCTGTGAAGCAGTGCCGGCTGTACGGCATCGCCGAGAACTCCTACCGTCAGATAGCCGCGCTGGCCGAGGCCGACAGCCTGCGGTTTGCGCTCGGCGAGATAACCGAGGTCGATGCGTTGCAGAGCCGGATCGAGGCCGAAGTGGGGTATAACGAGATGTTGCAGGCCCGTGCCGAGATGGAGAACGCATGTGCGGGGCTTGCCGTTCAGTTCGGAGAGTTTGCGGCCGATACGCTCTATGTGCCCGAGTGCCGCGAACCCGCGTACCCCGATTACGTTCTGCCGGAACTTCTCGCCCGCGCGCTCGACTGCCGGGCCGATCTTGCGGCCGCTATGAGAAATACCGAGGTGGCCGGGAAGGCGCTGCGTCTGGCCCGCCGCGAGCGGAACATGGATTTCGACGTGAGCGTGGGCTACAACTACAATACCGAGGTGCGCAACGAGATCGCCCCTGCACCTAAGTTCAACGGCATAACCGTGGGCGTGGCCATACCGCTGAAATTCTCTAACTTCAACCGCGGGGCAGTGCGTTCGGCCGCATATCGTGTCGGGCAGGCCGAACTGCAATACCGTCAGGCCGAGGCCGAGGTGCAGACCGAGGTCGTGCAGGCGTTCAATGTCTACGAGGCGGCTTGCCGTCAGGCCGGACGCTTCGACGGCGACGTGCTCGAAAAGGCCGAGACCGTGCTGCAAGGCAAGATATACAGCTATAACCGTGGCGAGAGCTCCCTGCTTGAGGTGCTCGATGCGCGCCGGACCTACAACGAGATTCAGACCCTTTATGTGGAGACTCTCTACAACCGGGCCGTGGCGCTGATAGCGCTCGAAGCCAGCGCCGGAATATAGGTTCCGGCGCCGCTGACCGCACGGTAGTCAACGGTTATGCGGGCGGATTATTGCAGCCGATGGCGGGGACGGCGTACAGCGAGCCGATTTTTTTAGTAGCTTTACGGTCGAATTCAAACATAAGCAGATGGGAAACAAAATCAACGATCCGATAGCCCGCCTGATGGGCCTTAGATACAAATCGCATCCGTGGCACGGACTGGAGGTGGGCGACAAGGCTCCCGATGTGGTCACGGCATTCATCGAGATGGTGCCGACCGACACCGTGAAGTACGAGCTGGACAAGGTGAGCGGTTACATACGCATCGACCGCCCGCAGAAATATTCCACCGTGGTCCCCGCGCTCTACGGATTCATTCCGCAGAGTTTCTGCGGCGATTCGGTGGCGCGGTTCTGCATGGACAAGAGTTGCCGCGAGGGTATAAAGGGCGACGGCGATCCGCTGGATGTGTGCGTGCTTACGGAGCGCACCATAGCGCACGGCGACATAATCGCCAGCGTTAAGCCCATAGGCGGGTTCCGCATGCTGGACGGCGACGAGGCCGACGACAAGATCATCGCCGTACTGCGCAACGACGCCACCTATCACGGCTACGACGACATTTCGCAGCTGCCGCATGTGGTGGTCGACAGACTGAAACATTACTTTCTGACCTACAAGGATATGCCGGCCTCGGACGAGGGCGATGGCAAAAAGACGGTCGAAATCGTCGCCACGTACGGCCGGGAGGAGGCATGCGAGGTGATAATGCGTTCGCTTGAGGATTACAAATGCCACTTCGAGGGGCTGGAGGAGATTTTGCGTCACGTTTAACAGTGTTTAGCCAATGGAATCGCTTAAGGAGTTATACAAGATAGGCAACGGCCCGTCGAGCAGCCACACGATGGGTCCGAAGAAGGCGGCCGAGAGTTTTCTCGCCCGCGGGAATGCCGCCGACGCATTCCGGGTCACGTTGTACGGATCGCTTGCCGCCACGGGGCGCGGACACCTTACCGACGCGGCCATACTGTCGGTGCTGGAGAAAGTGGCGCCGACCGAGATAGTGTGGAAGCCCGACGTGGTGCACGATTTCCATACCAACGGCATGTTGTTCGAGGCGCTTCGCGACGGCGTGACGGTGGACAGCTGGACGATATTCAGTGTGGGCGGCGGCACGATAGCCAGTCCCGACATGCCTCACATAGCCGACAATACCGTATATCCGCTGGGCACTGTGGAGCAGATACTCGCCTGGTGCGAGCGCGAGGGCAAGACCTTCTGGGAGTATGTGCAGGATTACGACAAGGACGACATATGGGAGTATATGGACAATGTGTGGAGTGCGATGTGCGACACGATAGACAACGGACTCAATAACGACGGTGTGTTGCCCGGTGGCCTGAAGGTGGCCCGCAAGGCGTGTACCTACTGGGTGAAGTCGAAGGAGTATGCGCCGTCGGTGAGCAATCGTTCGCGCCTGTATGCGTATGCTCTCGCCACCGCCGAGGAGAATGCCTCGGGCGGTCGGGTGGTTACGGCTCCCACGTGCGGGTCGTGCGGCGTACTGCCGGCCGTGCTCTATCATCTGTCCGACGTCAACGGCTACCGCCGCATACGCATCCTGCGCGCGCTGGCCACGGCCGGAGTGTTCGGCAATGTGGTGAAGACCAACGCCTCGATCTCGGGTGCCGAGGTGGGGTGTCAGGGCGAGATAGGTGTGGCGTGCGCTATGGCCGCGGCTGCCGCATGCCAGCTCATGGGCGGTACGCCGGCACAGATCGAGTATGCCGCCGAGATGGCTCTTGAACATCATCTGGGCCTGACGTGCGATCCGGTGTGCGGACTGGTGCAGATTCCCTGCATTGAGCGCAATGCCGTGGCGGCGGCGCGTGCCATAGATTCGGCCACTTTTGCCATTCTTTCCGACGGTCGTCACCGCGTGCCGTTCGACAAGGTGGTGGACGTTATGAAAGAGACGGGCCACAATCTGCCCAGCCTCTATCGCGAGACTGCCGGCGGCGGACTGGCCAAGCATTACAAGGTCGGGGAGTAGCGCCGGCCGGACCGGTGTCTGCCGGAGCGCCGTTGTCTGTTTCGCCGGCCGTAGCCTGCGGGGCGGGGCTGCGGCCCGCGCGGTTTCACGGCGATTGAACACGACAGGCCTAAAGTATATCATTACTTTGTTATGTCCGCCGCAGGTTGCTATTTGCCTGCGGCGGATTCTATTTCACCCGAAAAGGCTTGCCGATTCGGTGATTTATTCATAATTTTGTAAGACAAATTGACCTATTACCAAAATTTAATTACTTGAATTATGAAAAAACTTTTTCGTCTTCTGACGTTTGCTCTGCTGCTGGCTTTCGCCATGCCGGCCGATGCTCAGTTGGTGACGGGCAAGCGCGGATCGGAGGATTTCCAGATCGGCATCGCCGGTTACACCTACCGAAAATTCACTATCGACCAGACTTTGCAGTATCTCAAGAGTATGGGTGTGAAGTATCTGTCGGTTAAGGATTTCTGGTTGCCGCTCGACTCCACGAAGGAGCAGATGACCGCCTTCAAGGCCAAGTGCGCCGAATACGGTGTCGAGGGCTATATTCTCGGTCCCATCTACATGAAAAACGAAGCCGAGGTCGACCGCGCGTTCGCCTATGCCGAGCGCTACGGTTCGGATGTGTTCATCGGCGTACCCAACTATGAACTTATCGACTATGTAATAAAGAAGGTGGCCGACACCGGCATAAAGGTGGCTATCCACACCCATGGCCCCGACGGTGCGCCTTTCCCCAACATTCAGAAAGTGGTGGAGCTGGTTAAGGATCCCAAACTCGGTGTGGGATGCTGCATGGATCTCGGTCATTCGGTGCGTATGGGCGAGAATATCGTGAAGGATATAAAGAAGTACAAGGACTGGATCTACGACATCCACATCAAGGACGAGAGCGAGGCCTCGAAGAAGGGCCAGACTTGGGAGATGGGCCGTGGTGTGATGGATTTCAAGCCTATCGTCGATGTCCTGCGCAAAATAAAGTACAGCGGCAAGGTGTCGCTCGAATTCGAGAAGAACGGCGATAATCCCCACCCGGGCGTGGCCGAGTCTATCGGCTATCTGCGCGGTGTGTGCGACGCCACAAAATAGTTTATGTTGTGCATTACCGGACGGCGGCTCCTGCGACAGGAGCCGCCGTTTCTTTTTCGGTATGGCTGCTCGCAATCCGCCGGAGAATTCCGCCTGACGCATTTTCCCGTTTGCAACAGCCGTTTCCCCGTCTCGGCATGGCTTGAACTGCGTTCGGTTCCGCTCCCGGCTTATCGAAAACGTGCGCAATATTGCGGCCGGCGATTTCGTCGGTAGCGATTTTTATATATATTTGTATTTGGAAGTATATAAACATTTGCGATTATATGTTTGATGTGCCTGATTCCGGTACCGTCCTCGGTAAGGATTCGGTGGCGAACCCGCTTGCAACCGTGGTCCGAGGATGCGGACGAATGACGACAAGGGGCGATTTTGCGACGTTGTGACGATGGCGCGTCGATGTACATGATTGCATAACTAAGATTTATGTCTATGATCTACAGATTCAGAATGCTTAGCGACGAAAACGACAATTTCGTGCGCGATTTCGAGATAGATGCCGAGGATTCGCTGCTCGACCTGCATGAGTTCATAATCGGAATGCTTGGCTACGATCAGTGCATGGCTTCGTTCTACACGGCCGACGACCGGTGGGAGCGTCTGTGCGAGTTCACGTACATGGATATGGGGCTGGGCGATGCCGCTGGCGGAGGACCGGTTCCGATGGGGACGGTACGTCTGTGCGACGTGCTGCACCGCCTGCACGACCGCCTTATATATGTGTTCGATCCGTTCACGCAGCGCGCCTATTATATCGAGGTGATCGAGGCCCGCAATCCCGAGCAGGGCGCGGTGTATCCCCGCGTTCAGTTCGAGCACTCGCCGGCTCCCGATCAGTACGATCCCGAAGCCAGCGAGCAGAGCGGTTCCATATTCGAGGAGATGATGGGCGAATACGGCGATTTCGAGGGCGACGACAACTACGACGACGAATATTGACGTATGGAGAAGCATGCCGGCAAGACGTTGATCGTAATAGTCGGGCCGACCGGTGTGGGCAAGACCGATGTCGGGGTTGTCGTGGCCGAACATTTCGGTTCTCCGGTCGTTTCGGCCGATTCGCGCCAGATATACCGCGATCTGCCCATAGGTACGGCGCATCCCGATGCCGACCAGTTGCGGCGTGTGCGCCACTATTTCATCGCCACGCATGCGCTGACCGACGATTTCAACTGCGGCGCCTACGAGGCGGCGGCCCTGCGGTTGCTGGACGATCTTTTCGTCGAGCACGATACGGTTGTGGCCGTAGGCGGCTCGGGATTGTACGTCAAGGCATTGTGCGACGGTATGGACGATCTGCCGCAGTGCGATCCGTCGTTGCGCGGGCATCTTGCCGCACGGTTGCGCGACGAGGGGCTGGATGTGCTTGCCGATGAGTTGCGGCAGCGCGATCCGGAGATATGCAGGACGCTGGACATGCGCAATCCGGCACGCGTCATGCGGGCGCTGGAAGTGTGCATATCCACGGGGCTTCCGTGTTCATCGCTGCGCACGGGACAGCGGCGCGAACGTCCGTTCCGTATCGTGAAGGTCGGGCTGGACATGGACCGCGCCGAACTTTATGCCCGTATCGATCGCCGCGTTGATGTCATGATGGAACGCGGCCTTGAGGCCGAGGCGCGTGCGGTGTATCATCTTCGCGGACTCAATTCGTTGCAGACGGTGGGGTACCGCGAGATGTTCGAATGGTTCGACGGCCGCATCACTCGCGACGAGGCTGTGGAACTTGTAAAACGTAATTCGCGACGCTATGCCAAACGGCAGCTCACATGGTTCCGCCGCGACGACGGAATAGCGTGGTTCCCGCCGTCGCACATCGGCGAGATTATTGATTATATGGAGTCAAAGGTTTGTACAATGAAATAATTTTGCTACTTTTGTCGCGTCTTACCGCCTGCGAAGGCCGGTTGCTCGAATGGTGGAATTGGTAGACACGCCGGACTTAAAATCCTGTGGCCAGAAATGGCCGTGCCGGTTCGATCCCGGCTTCGAGTACCTGAAAGGGTTGTCTACGACTTGTTAGACAACCCTTTTTTGTTAGTACTGCTATTCGAAAACTTTTCCGGATATGCGTTCTTGAGGAATAAGAGCTTGTCAGACAGTTCGTTTCTCTTTCCGCATCATTGCCCCGTCGGTATAACCGTACGGCCGAATCAGGATTAAAATCAGTTGAAATCGTCTGCACGGGCCTTGTCGTAGCCGAAGCGTACAGGGTCGTCATACTTCTCCTGCAGTCTGTACAGTTCGGCCTTGAGCGAATCGGTAATCTCCTCATACCCCTTCACACCATACAGATTGTGCATTTCGTGCGGGTCTTCCTGCAAGTCGTACAGTTCGTAGAAATCCTTGTCGTTGTAGAAATGCGCGAGTTTGTATCTTTCTGTGCGCACTCCGAAATGACGCTTCACCATGTGCTCGGCCGGATACTCGTAATAATGGTAATAGAGCGACCTCCTCCAGTCTGCCGGATGTTCTCCGCGGAACAGAGGTACGAGCGAGACTCCATGTATGTCCTTCGGAATCTCAACGCCTGCCAGTTCGAGGAAAGTCGGTGCGAGGTCGATGTTCTGCACCATTTCGTCGATGTCGCCTTTCCTGCTGTAATTCTTTGGAAAACGCATTACAAGAGGTGTCCTCATGGATTCCTCATAGATGAATCTCTTGTCAAACCAGCCGTGCTCGCCCATATAGAAGCCCTGATCTGAAGTATATACAACCAGCGTGTTGTCCAGCAGTCCGTTGGCCTCAAGATAATCGAGGACGCGTCCCACGTTGTCGTCGAGGGATTTCACGACCTTCGCATAGTCGCGCATATATCTTTGGAATTTGAACTCCGCCAGCTCCTTTCCCTCGGGTGCTTTCTTGATGAAATCCATGGTGAGTGAATCGTAGAAGGCATCGTACACCTTGCGCTCCCCGGGATCGAGGCGCCCGATAAAGTCCTTATACATCTGTGTGAGCCTTGTATCCGCATCCTTCCCGAACATCTTGGTATCATATACAATGTCCATATCCTTGGAGATGCTCATTTCCTGCTCTGCGGCGGCCGTTCTCCCCGAATAGTTGTCATAGAAATTTTCAGGCACCTCGAATTCCTTGTCCTCATATTCGCGCAGGTATTTCAGTTCCGGAAGCCAGTTCCTGTGAATGGCCTTGTGGTGAATCATTATACAGAAAGGCTTGTCCTTGTCGCGGCCGTTTTCAAGCCAGTCGAGGCTCTTGTCGGTGATGATGTTGGTGAGATAACCTTTTTCGGTGTGGGTGTTGCCGTCCATCGTGATGAAACTCGGATTGTAATAGTCACCCTGTCCGGGAACAATCTCCCAATAGTCGAAACCGGTCGGATTCGTCTCCAGATGCAGTTTCCCCACCAGTGCGGTCTGATAACCGGCAGTCTGGAGCAGTTTCGGGAATGTCTGCTGGCTGAAATCGAATACGCAGGTCGAATTGTCATAGAAATGGTTTGCGCAGCTGTGCTTGCCGGTAAGGAGGCAGGCTCTGGACGGACCGCTCAGCGAGTTTGCCACAAAGGCGTTCGTGAAACGCACACCGTCTTCCGCGATTCTGTCGAGATTGGGAGTATGGACATTGCGCCGGTCATAGCAGCTCATCATCTGTGCGGTGTGGTCGTCTGTCATGATGAAGACGATGTTGCATCTTTTGTCCGCCGTCTTCTGCTTCCCTCCGCAAGAAATCAGTGCCCCCGTGGCGGATACCGCCGCCAGTGAATAGAACAGTCCTGAATATTTCATTATAGTGTCATAAATTTATCTGTGCGTGTATTTTGTCCCGTTTTGAAAACGTGAGCATGATTTGATACAAAAATAATAAAAGTTCTTGAATATTACAGCATCTCATCCGGCCGAATCCTGCCTTGCGGCGGCATTTGCTTAATGCGGCGCTGTTGCATGGCGGGACCGGTGCCGTCGTAAGGTCGTTTTCTCATGTTTCCGGCCGGCGGCCTAATTTGTGGTATAAATACTGATTGTAATCGTCGGCGGTATATCTAATTTTGTCATACAGTTTATCCCGATATGCAGGAGATCGACATTGAACATATAATCCGCGAACGTACCGGCCGCCGCATTCCGGCGCCGGCGGCCGCTGTGCTGAAGCGCCTTGTCCATCAGCGCGAGCTGAACGATATGCTCGCGTCCGGAGCGGGACTCGATCCGCGGCGGTTCATTGGCCATGTGCTGCGGCGGCTGGAGATAACTTACTCGGTGAGCGGAATGGAACGCATAGGCGACGGGCGCTTCATCTTCGCGGCGAATCACCCGTTCGGCGGACTCGACGGAATGATTCTGGCACACGCCATGCTCGGACGGTGGCCGCAGACGCGGGTCGTAGTCAACGACATGCTGATGAACGTCGAACCGCTCGCGCCTCTGTGGATTCCGGTGAACAAGTACGGCCGGCAGAATCAGGCGGGTGCGGGCGCATACGACGGCGCGTTTGCCGCGGCCGACAGCCAGATACTCACGTTCCCGGCCGGTTTCTGCTCGCGCCGCATAGACGGACGTGTGACCGACACCGGATGGCGTCCGCGGTTTGTGCGCGACGCCGTGCGTTACGGCAGGCGTGTGGTGCCGGTGTTCGTCGAGGGGCGGCTGTCGTCGCTGTTCTATTCGATATACACATTGCGCCGCATGTTGCATATCGGTGTGAATGTAGAGTTGCTGCTGCTTGTCGACGAGATGTTCCGCGGACGCGGGAAGCATGTCGCCCTGCATTTCGGAACGCCGGTCGATGTGGCGCAGATGGATGGCACGGCCGATGCGCGCTGCGCCGCCATACGTAAAATGTGTTACGAACTTCACGATTTGTAGAACTTCAAAAAACAGTCTGTCATGAAACCAGTCATTGCTCCGGTCGACCGTGCGCTGCTGCTCGCCGAACTGGACACGCTCGATAAAATACGCGACACCCGCCGTGGCGGAAACAGCATATATATATTCTCGGCCGCCGAGTGTCCCAATCTTATGCGCGAGGTGGGCCGTCTGCGCGAGGAGGCCTTCCGCGCCGGAGGCGGCGGTTCGGGCGAAGAGGTGGATATCGACTCGGGCGATACGGCCGCCGCTGGTTACAGTCAACTCATAGCGTGGGATCCCGAGGCGCAGCAGATAATAGGCGGCTACCGTTTCATTATATGCACTCGTCCGCATCCGCTGAATCTGTCGACCGAACACTACTTCAGGTTCAGTCCCAAGTTCCGCCGGCTGTTTCTGCCGCGCACGATAGAACTCGGACGCGCCTTTGTGCAGCCGGGCTATCAGCATGCCGGCAACGTGAAGAGCATATTTGCGCTGGACAATCTGTGGGACGGTCTGGGAGCCGTAATCGCCATGAATCCGCGGGCGCGTTATCTGCTGGGCAAGGTGACGATGTATTCGTCGTTCAACGTCGAGGCCCGTGATTCGCTGTTCTTCTTCCTGCACAAATATTTCCCCGACAAGGAGCAGCTCATAAAGGGCATAAGGCCGATGAAGATGAACCTCGACCGCGAGAAATACGACCGGATATTCACCGGAGCGTCGTATGACGAGGACTATAAGATACTTATCGGCCGCATACGCGGATACAAGGAGAGCATACCGCCGCTAATCAATGCCTACATGAATCTGTCGAGTACCATGCGCGTGTTCGACACCATATCGAACCCCGATCTGGGCGGAATCTACGACACCGGAATACTGCTTAGCATAAAGGATATATATCCCGAGAAGTACGACCGTTACACCAAATGGTGATTCCTGCATCGGTTTGCCCGGGCTGTTCCCCGTGTCGCATGTCGGGTTGCGTGTGTACGCGTGCGGCACGGCGGAATTCTGTACTTGAACCTCTCTGTTTCAGGCCGGTGTATTTGGCTAAATCCGCATTAAAATACGGCCGAGGGTGGACGTCGGTGTTGTGTGATATGCGGTTTTCTACTATTTATTGTATAATTGCTGGTAAAATTAGCCCTGTTATACTGTGCTGTTTGCGAAAATATATTAACTTTGCAGTCGGACAATTCGGTTCAACCGGAATATATATAAGGGTAACGACTCTTTGTTCCTTTGTATGAACTTGGGATCCTCTTCGGAGGTTGTTTATTGGGTCACGGTATGATAGTTGTCAGTCCTGTTGTGTTGCGTTCGCAATATGCGAATGGACTTGAGTTGGCGTATGACGGCACCGTGTTAGAGGTTTGCTCAAGACATGTACGGGAGATGCTGTTGAATACGTCCTCTTTTTTATAGACGGACGTTTACGGCGGCAGTATTGAGGGATTTGATTGAGAAAGAGTTGGTTTTTGAGGATTAGTATCGATTTTGTCGTTCGGACTTCAATGTTTTTCGTTGCCGTGTCGCATCGTGCGGACCCTCGCGGATGTATACTTGTCGGCAAAGGGCGTAGTCGATACTGTTATCGGTTGGCCGTATCGTGTTCGGTCGGGTTACGCGTTGCCTGAATCGGCCGACATATTTTGGGTCGTTTGTTGGCAATGCGGGCCGTCGGTTCGGGTTCCGTGTATGTTTGTAAGAAGATGACTTGCCCGTGACTGTAAAACTGATATTGTAATCATACCATAATTCTTCGACTATGAAAGATAATGTTGTTACCACCGATCGCCTTGTAGCATTTTTCGATGAGCTTCGCCGGCGCGACCATCATATCTTCGCGATTCTGAAAGATGCGGCGCTGACCGATCTCTACCTGCACGGATGGCCGGAGGCGAATGTGGTTCCAACCACCGATCTGACGGACGATATAACGCTGGCCGAATTTCTCGTGCGCGCCCATACATTCGCCCCGAACGATATTTTCACCGTATATCTCGACATACGTTCGAAATACGAACGCGAGTATGTCGATCCCGACAATATAAATCTCATAGTTCTCGATGAAACGGTGGATTTCGATACCGATGAATTCGAACGCCTGTTTCCCGCCTATCTCTCCTATTTGTGCGAGAAGTGCGCGCGCAGCGGCAAATTGCTGGAGATTACTCAGGAGATGATCGTGCGCTGCGACCTCACGCCGGAGGACATAGTCGTCCTGTCGCCCATGGTCGAACAGTACAACCGGCGTGCAGTCGAATTGCTTCAGCAAGAGTACGACTCGCTGAAGGATCTGCCTTTCATCCACAAGTAGCAGCCGTGCATAGCGGTGACCGACGTCAGCCGCTGTAATAAAAACAGCCTGCCGCGAAACGGCAGGCTGTTTTCTGATGGAAACCGTTCCGGTTAGCGGTATATGTCGTTCAGTATCGCGGCCAGCCGCAGACCGCCCTTCAACAGTTGCTGCTCGATTATGGGGGCGTAGTGCGCCACATGATCGTACGATAGCTTCGCTCCCTCGGGAGTCTCCTTGTATATCTGCGCACTGATGTTCACCGTCTCGGCGAACCAATCCTCGAATGTGCCTTCGCATACGGCCTGCTCCTCCTGCTTCGACAGACGGTCGATCTGCTGCTGCCACTCGGTGTATCCCCAGTTGTGGGCCGATTCCACGAGCTGCGTGTCCCATATCGTGTGCAGCTTGGCAGGGGTGCCGAAGTACACTACCGACACGGTGTTGCCGCCCAGATCGCTGCGGTGGCCGGCGTGCATGGGGCAGTGCATATCGCCTACCAGATGCACCAGCATGCGTAGAGCGATATTCTCCTCCTCGGGTGACATCTCGCCCTTGCGTAGTTTGGCTATTATGTCGTTCAGTGCCGTTATGACGTCGCCTTTGTCGTTGCGTGGCATGGTCTGGTAGGTGTAGCCTTCATCGACATTGGCATAGTGCCACGAACTCGAATAGGCATATTCGGGCGTGTGGCTGGCATTGTCCATCCAGTTTGCGTAATATACGGGCGAGTGACCTTCGAGTACCCTCGTCACTTTGCGTGCCGCACGCTTCGAAAGGTGGCATTCGGCTATGTATGCCGTCACGTCGTGGCCTTTCTGCCCCCAGCCGAAGGCGTCGGGAACAGCGCACAGCGCTATGAGTGCGCATAAAACAAGTCTCTTCATTATTTATCGGGTTTTCTGCCGTTGCGGTTACTGGTTCATCGTTGCGAGGAACTCCTCGTTGGTTTCGGTGAGCGACATCTGTTTTTGCAGGAACTCCATTGCCTCCACGGTGGTCATCTCCGACAGATACTTTCGCATTACCCACGTGCGGTTCATCACGTCGCGCGAAAGCAGCAGATCCTCGCGGCGCGTGCCCGACGATATGACGTCGACGGCGGGGTATACCCGCTTGTTCGACAGTCGACGGTCGAGCTGCAACTCCATGTTGCCCGTACCCTTGAACTCCTCGAAGATCACCTCGTCCATCTTCGATCCGGTGTCGATCAGCGCCGTGGCGATGATGGTCAACGATCCCTTCTCCTCGGTGTTGCGGGCCGCTCCGAAGAAACGCTTGGGCTTGTGCAGGGCGTTTGCGTCCACACCGCCCGAGAGCACCTTGCCCGATGCCGGCTGCACCGAGTTGTAGGCGCGGGCCAGACGGGTTATCGAGTCGAGGAAGATCACAACGTCGTGACCGCATTCGACCATGCGCTTGGCCTTTTCGAGCACCATCTCGGCCACTTTCACATGGCGCGACGCCTGCTCGTCGAATGTCGAGGCAACCACTTCGGCCTTGACGTTGCGGGCCATTTCGGTCACCTCCTCGGGGCGTTCGTCGATCAGAAGCACGATCATGTACACCTCGGGGTGGTTGTCGGCTATGGCGTTGGCT